>NZ_ANKP01000028.1:0-85613 GCF_000319775.1 Cupriavidus sp. HMR-1 | reverse complement strand
GCCACGGCGAGCGACACGGACGGGACCCCATCGGCGCGCATGCGCACGAGGCGGGCGCGGTTGCCGGTCGAGTCCTTCGGCGCCCGGCGGTTGTTCTCCGCGGCGCCGATGTCGATCCCCTTGGACACCTGCAAGTCACGACGGAGACGCTTCCAGAACTCGTTCGCTTCCACCGGGTGGCGACCGTTGTCCGCGCAGAAGTCGCGGTACGCGCGGTAGACCACCACCTTGTCCGCCCACTGATGCGGGTAGGCCGGGTCTTGACCGGCGTCCACCACGTCCGCCCATTCCAGCGCGGTGTCGTTTGACTTGCGCAGGGATACTTTGTGCGAACGGACCTCCTCGGGCAGCTCGTCCTCGCTCATGAAACGGCCGCGCTTGGTCAGCGCGATGAGGCCGGCCAGCAGCCAGTCCAGCGCGATCGCCATCTCGTCAGGATCCTCGGTGATCAGGCGGTCGAGGTCCGGGATCTGGTCCTCGGCGCGTATCGTCTGGGTGAACGGCACGTTGGCGATGCGGCGCAGGAACCCGTGGGACATGTCCGAGAAGCCCATGGCTTCGTTCATGGCCAGCACCCACGAGGCGCGCGGCTTCACCGTCAGGGGCACGCGGTTCTTGCGGTTCACCGACACCGGGTCACGGGCGACCCACGCTTTGAACAGGTTCTCGTTGATCGGGCGCTTACGCGGGGGCGCTTCCGACACCGTGACCAGCGTGGCGTGGACCAGCGGCTCGGTGTTGAACTCCCCGTCCAGACGCGACAGGTCGAACGCTACTGGGTTGGCATGGAAGGCCGACAGGATCTGCAGGCACAAGCTTTTCCCGTTGGCACCGGTACCTTCGAGAATGATCGCCTTCTGGACGTTCATCGTGGAGAGCGTCGACCCGAAGCACTCGGCAAGGTAGTCGCGCATCGCCGGGCTCGGCTGGACCTGCATGATGAAGCGGCCGAAGCGGCTGTCCGGGGGCAATGGGAGCAGGCCATACGTGCCGTCCGCACCGACGCGCTTCCAGTCGATGGACGCGTTGATGGCGTGCGTGACGCCGAAATGCGGGGCCGGCTTGTGGGCCGTCACCACGCCGGACGGGAGCACTTCGAGCAGACCGTCCCGCAACGGCACGAGCACGCCGGTCCACTTCGGCGGCACGGGCAGGGGCTTGTGGCCGGCCAGACGCGTAATGGCGGTCTCAACCATCGAGCGGGCCTTGCTCGCGCTGTACTTCGCGGGTTCCAGCTTTTGGAGCTGGCGGAGCGCGTCTTGTTCGAGTGCGACGTCACGCTGGGCTTCCCAGAACACGCCGTTCCAGCGGAACAGTTCCGGGACTTCGCCGCTACCCACGGCCAGATTCGAGTCCTTCGCCAGACGGTCGGCGTAATACAGCTCGACCGATTCCTTCACCTTGCGGGTGCCCGTCGACTTCACCCCGTTCTTCGGTTGGTAAGCAGCCATCGTTGTTCCTTCGTTTGCGACATCGTTCTGCGGCGCGGCTTTTAACTTCGGGGCCCAGCAGCGCTGCACAGGACGGATGATCGCCCTCGGTCCGTCCATGGCTGAGTCGCAGCACGAACCTCGACCGCGTGGCGTTGCGACTCACCGCCCATAGGGGCGGTGCCTGGTCCGAGGCGGTCCAGGGGGCGACCGTGCGAGTCCTTGCCTGGCCACTAGGCTTGGACCGCGCCGTGGCTCGCAGGCCCGGTGAGGCAAGACTCGGAGGGGCACGGCCCAGGCGGTCCAGGCTGTCCTGGTTCAATCGGCGACGTTCGGCCGTACAGCCAGTTGGGGCACCGCTCATCGGCGGGAAAGGTAACGCCGTCCCATAGACGGGAACCTTCCCCGGGGAGAGGATCAGGATCCTCGTTGAACCCATTCGGTATTGCCTGGACCGGTTGGACCGAACCTCGGTGAGCGCCGTGGGACGGTCCCCACGGGTTGTCCAGGCATCACTAAAAGACCTGGCCATGCCTGGGCCAGAGGCCGGGCAAGGCCTGCATTGACGGTTCCCGAAAATCCTCACAGTCGACTGAAAAACTAGCCGTGCCACGGCACGGGCTCCCCTTGTCCGCGCGCTCGCCGCGCGGCGTTCCGTCTCCCCAGCAGCGGCGCTGCCGACGTCCCCGTTTTCCCGTTCCCATCCTTCCCCGCGACCCTGCCTCGGGCCCGGAGTCCGTCAAGGCGCACCAGACCGTGTTGCTGCGCGGCCCGCACCTTCTGGCGCTCGAATCCTTGACCATCCCCTGGACCTTGGCCACCCCCATCGCGGGACGAGAACTCAGGAAAACGGCGGCAACGACGCGAGGCATGCAGGCTCGACGGAACAACCTCAACGGCCAGGTCAAAAGCGGGCCTCAAAGCTCGGAGCCGGTCAGCTCAACGGCACCACCACCAGGAGAAGGTCATGTTTCACAGCTTCAGTTATCGCGGTCACACCGTTCACATCGCGATTCCGGATCGCAGCAGCGTCGAGGAAATCAAGGTCCAGCTCCACCACGCTGACGGCGGGTTCGACCAGGTGCCGTGCAAGACCCTGCTGGGCGCCAAGCGCAGGATCACGCGGCACATCCGGGATCAGGGTAAGCCTGACCAGCCCGCCGGCGCGCACTGATCCGTGCCATGGCCACGGGGGAGGCGTTCATCGGGCGGTGGGCGTTCCCCATCGACCTGATATTTGGGGGAGGTGCGCGGAGTTGCATTTTGTGTCATTCAATGATCTGATGTGTTGTGTTCTGCCGTGGGTACCCGTAAACTCCCGTCCAGAATCAGAGCAAGAGCAGCACGAAGCACCGGGGCAACCCATTCAGCATCGCCATCGCGCAATCGCGGCCATCGCAATCGGCACCGCGGCTTGTCGACGATCAGAGATCAGCGCCTCGACCCGGGGCGGGCGGACGAAGGACGGTCTGTTTCAGCTCGTCGCGATCACGGGCTGGCTGGTTCGGCTGGAGCCGAAACCAGGGCGTGCCATAGCACATGCTCGCGATGGGCCGATGGACGAATAAAACTACGAGGGACCAAACATGAAACGGACCACGCGTCGCGGCACCTCCGCGGCCGGCCTCACGCTCCTCGCCCTGACGCTCGCCGGATGTGGCGGCGGTGGTGGGGGCAGCGGCAGCAGCTCAACGGGCACGACGTCAACCACCACCAGCAACGGGGCGGCCCTGTTGGCGGCGTACACCCCGCCCGCGTCCATCGTAGCGGACGTGCAGGCCAACTACACAGGCCCGGCGTTCAGCACGTACAACAGCGGGCTGTCGTCGAACTGCGCGAACGCCTCGAAGGTCAGCAGCACGGTGATCGTTACGCCCAACGCGGCGGTGTTTTCTGCTGGCGCCAGCCTGAAAGCGCAGGAACTCGCCGCAGACCTGCTGGAACAAGCGATCCCCCAGATCCGCACGGCCCTAGGCCTGTCGTCGTCAGGCGTTGCGTTCGACGGGACCAATCGGATCCAACTCTGCGTGGACCCGACGATGGGCCAGAGCGCCAGCGAGGTTGGCACAAGCGTCGTGGGGCAGACCGGCACCGGCGTGGGTCCCGTGATGCAGGTGATGAGCGCCGATGCCGTGTCGTTCGACCAGCGCTACCCGGAGGCGATCAGCTACACCGCGCCCGTGGGCCAGTCCTACGCCGACCTTTTCGTGCATGAGGGAACGCATGCGGCCATTTACTCGCTCACCGAGCCTTTCCTGGGCCCCGAGACGTTCTACCAGGAGGGCATGGCCACGTCGCTCAGTCACCTCCCGCTGGGCTCCAAGACGAGCATCCTCGCGGCCGTGCAGGCGTCGGACCTCCTGAGCACCTCAAACACGAACACGGACATGGGCGCGGCGTATTCGGTCTACGAGGCCACGATCCAGTACGTGACCAGTTCGGCCAGCGGCGGGCTCGGCAACCAGATGACCAGCATGCCGGCGTTCTTGGCCACGTTCAAGACCAAGGCAGAGGCGGCGTGTGCCCAAGCGATCCCCAACGGGCTGATCCCGGCGGCGTGGCAGACGGTGGGCCTACCGGCCGGCCAATACAACGCGTGCGCATCAGGACCGGGCGTGATTGACCCGAGGCTGACGGCGGCATTCGACAGCGCCTGGAACGCGACGTTCAAGGACACCGGGGGCGGATCGCTTTTCCTGCATTCCGCCGATTCGGCCAACAGCCTCGAATCGACCTTGTACCAACGCTTGAACGGCTTTTTGCAGTGACCGGCTGACGCGGGGCGATGGCGTGCGTGGGCGCGCTGCCGGCTCGCGGGGAACAATCAACAAGCAAGAACAAGAGGCAAAACGATGAAGCACCACGTGTTGCCCGTCGCGACGGCGACGGTATTGTGCGGCCTGCTGGCCGCGTGCGCGAACGGCGGACCGGACGTGAATGGCTTGGTCCAGAAAGCCAACAGCACAGTAGAGAACGCGATCCACAGCGTGACTGGGAGCAGCGGTACCGGCGGGGGCGAGGTCAACAACGCGGCCGGTCCGCTCTACACCCCGATCTCCGGCGGCAGCAGCTTGCAGGGACTCTTCGCCGGGCAGAACCAGCAGCTTGCCAACTACGGCAAGATTGCCTACCCCCGGGTGGCGCTGGAATACCTGACGTTCGGCGCGAGCCAGTCCTGCTGGAAGGTGCGGGCGACGATTTGGACCAACGCAAAGCACTCCCACGATGAAACCTTCCAGATGTGCGACGTGCCGATCGCGGTGCGGGACGCCGTGGGCCAAATGGGCCAGCTCAACGCGCAGGGGATCATCGACAAGATCGACGAGACGCGGGCCCCGCTCAACGTGCCGAACACGGGCGACCAACGCACCCGCGGTCCATTACCTCCGTTGCGCGCCATGAGCGTCCCACTAGCGAACACCGGGCCGATGTTCCAAGCCAACCCGTTGCAGGTGCGCCTGGACGCGATCAACGCGCGGATCGCCTACGTGGCCAAGTACGTCCCGCTCGGCGACACGAGCGCCATGAGCGTGGTCAGCTCGGCGTTCTACGACTACCGCGTGTGGATCTGGCGTTTCGACCCGGCGGGCAACCGCGGCTGATCGTAGGCCGTCCGGCCCACCCTGCACCAGTAGAAAGGACACGAGCATGAGCAGCTTCCAGGAACAGATCGACCAGGCGATCAAGGCCCAGGACCTCTACTTCATCGGGGACCAGTTGCCGTCGGACTGGTACGCCGGTTTCAAGGCCTGGCTCCCCCTGGCGGAGGGCGGTGACGTGCGGGCCATGGTCAACGTGGGCCACTGCTACGTGAACGGCGAGGGCGTGGACCGCAGCGTCACCACCGGGCTGGATTGGTACCGACGTGCGGCGAACCAGGGCGACGCCCGGGCAATGTTCACGCTCTACCGCCAGTTGAAGGGGAGCGCGCCGGTCGAGGCCGAGGGTTTCCTGCAACTCGCGGCGTCCGCGGGAGAGGAGCGAGCGATCCAGGCGGTGAAGGCACGCATCGCGGAGCAGCAGCGCCAGGCGCAGCAGGAGGAAGCGGAGGAACGGGAACGCGCTGCGATCCAGCGGGCGACCACCGCGTACCAGGAGATCAAGGTGCTGCTGGACCGCCGGGATCTGGCGGGCGCACGGCAGCGGGCGGAAACGGCGGTGCAGGACGGGTTCGCCTGGGCGGGGCAGATCATCGCGGCCCTGGCGTTGCAGATCGAGGTGACGCGCACCAGCCAAAAGGAGTACATCCCGGGCCCGATGGTCATCCGTGACGGGACATCGCGCCACACGGGGACGTCGTACCGCACGTACACCCACAGCGGCACGGTGACCAACCCGACGAGCTACGGGGTGCACGCCAACATCGGCGGTTTGGGTATGGGCTACGGGATGGTGCCCGCCAACGGCTCGGTGAAAGCGTCCTCGGTGCCGGTGCGCCAGATCGCGAGCGACTGGTGCTCGAAGGTCGACGTCATGATCACCGACAAGGTGGTGAAGTCGCTGGCGCCGAACGGCGTGGTGGCCGTGCCGATCGGCCCGGACCAGGTGACGGTGACGAGCGGCGACCCGCTGCCCTGGAAGGTCATCGCCTGGGGCGTGGGGATCGTGGTCGTGCTGCTCGGGCTGGTGGTGCTCCACTGACCGCTCACGTGCGGCCGGGCACCAGGCGGTCGACGAGGGCACCCAAGGCATGGCTTAAGGTGGCACCCTCTCAGGTGTAGGACCGTACCGCGCACGTAGGCCCTCGGATCGCGCGGTGTGTGTTTTGACGGCCCCGCGCGGGGCCGCTTTTTCGTTCAGTCGCGGTCAGCGGCGCGGGCGGCGAGGGTGCCCAGCAGCACGGCGACGATGGCCGCTCCGGCCGCGATCCCGATCGCCTTCAGCATCGTCTTCACCGCGCTTACGTTTCCCTGTTGCCTGGCATTCTCCGACACGTGCTGTTTCTCGGTCCCCTGCACGAACCCGAACTTGGCACGGTCCGGCAGCGCCTCGACCATGCGATCGACCAGTTCGGTGAGCTGCCACCGGCGGGTGGCCGACACGGTGCAGACCTCGGCGTTGGGCAGGTTGAAGAGGGCGCCCACGTCCGAGCGCTTCTGCTCGATGTTGGCGAGCTGCACGGGGCCCGGGCGGCGCTCGTCGCGGATCCAGTCGTCGGTCGGTTCGAGCTTGTCGCACTGGTTGACCACCACCAGGAACGGCGTGGCGTTGCGCCCGATCTCGGGCTCCACGATGCTCTGGTAATACGCCTTGTCGGCGGCCAGGGCCCGGTCGTCGGCCTTCACCACCCACAGCACGAGGTCCAGCTCGGGCAGCACGCTTTTGTACAGCGCGCTGTATTCTGCGTCACGCGCGGCGCTTTCGCCCAGGCCCGGCAGGTCCACGAGGAACACCCCGGAAAGGTCACCCTGCATCTCGAGCAGGACCTGCTGCGGTTGACGGGTGCATGCCGACACGTCGCTGACTTCGGCCACGTCGTGCCCGAACAGCGCGTTGAACAGGGCGGACTTGCCCACGCCCGTCTTGCCCAGTACGCCGATGCGAGGAACGTAGCCCAGCGTTTCCTTGATTTTCTCGACAGTCTCCTTCGTGACCTCGACGCCGTGCTTGCGCAGCACGTCGCCGAAGAGCTTTACCAGGTTGGGATCAATGGCCATGGCTCGTGGTCTCCTGCGGGTGATTGTTTGGGGTTGTGGTTGGGGAGCGCCGGTGGTCTGGCGGCCCCTACGGGGTCAGCGGTCGAACGCTTCGATCATACGGCGCTGGGCGTCGACGATCGCGAGGGTGTTGCCCGGGTGCCAGTCGGCGATCGAGTACGGCAGGTTGAAATACGGGTAGCGGCCGAACATGAAACGGGCGAGCGGCGGCAGCGGCCGGTCCGCCCACGGGTTTTCGAGCAGCACGACGTCCTCGTGGAACACGAACAGGACGGCCGACAGGCGGCTCTTCTTCTTGCCGTCGAGGCGAAAGCGGCCGTCGTGGCCCATGCGCTTCGGGGCGGACGGGTCCTCGAACACGGGCGCACCCTTCCAGCCGTAGACCCCGTACCACATGGCGCCGCTGCACAGCCCACGTCCGTGAAACCCACGGATGAGCGGGGACGTCTGGTGCGGCTTCAGCATTTGCGCGGCGATGGGGCCGCCGAAGTGGATGAAGTCGGCGATGAGCACGCACGGTCGGTCGGGGGCCACCTGGGTCTCGTCCGGCTTCATCGAGCAAACCTTGCTGATGAGGTTGGCCTGGACGCTGTCGCCTTCCTTCGTCGGGTCCGGTCGACCGCCCGGGGTCAGCTCGGTCACGGCCATACGGAGGGTCCGCTTGCCCACCGTCGCTTCCGAGCGTTCGATCCCGTACGGGTGCTCACCGTCGGGCGTGTTGGCCGCGGCCATCAGCTTGTCCTGTTGCTTGTCCTGGTGCTTCGAGAACACCTCGACCGTCACCGGCCCGTCGCCGGCGTCCACGGTGAAGTCAGGCGTTGCGTCGCTCGCCCGGATGATCGGCGTGACGTCGAATCCTGCTTCGAGCAGGCCGCCGTACGCGCGGATCTCCGCCAGGGCCGACGACGCACCGCTGTCGTCCTGGAGGTTAAGCAGGCGGTCGCGGAGATCCTTCAACCACGTTTCACCGCCGGTCTCCTCGGCGATGGCCGGCACCGCCAGGCGGACCAGGATGTCGACCGGGCGCGGTTCCCTCGAGCACAGGGCGAACCACGTGGGGTGGCGCGTGCCGATGGATTGAAGCGGGGCCTTGTCGATGCCCTCGATCTCCTGGGGGGTGAACAGGTCGGACAGGCTAGCGATGGTGGGCGTGGTGGTGCTCATGCGACGGGATCCTTCAGCGGACGGGTGGACGGGCAAGCGATCGATTGTACGGGGACCGAACGACGATTGCTTGACATCGGGAGGCGTTGACATGTCGCCCGTTCAGCCCGAGGCGGGGCGGCAAACGGCTGCCACCTGGCGACCGTTTCGACGCGTCCGAATCGGGATCACCAACCGCGCGGCGGGAGCCAGTCCCGGGAGTGCTCGTTCAGGAACCGGCGGGTCCGGTAAAACGAGCGCAGGGTGGTGTTCGGCAGCGCCACCCCACGTTCCTGGGCGACGCGCAACGCCAGGTCCCGCATCTTGGCGGTCGGCGCACGCGGTCCGAAGATGAAGAACGGGTGACGCAGGAACCGCAAGGCGACCAGATCGGTCCGGGCCTCGTGGCTGAACGGTGCGCGCAGCAGGGCCCGGCCCAGACCGAAGATCGCGGTCATGATCCAGAGCCAGGCCAGGAACAGGAAGGACACGCCGATCGCGCCGGCGATCAGGGCAAGGACGATTTCAAGGCCGACCACGGTTCTCCTCCTGTTGGTCTGTTGGCGGTGTTCGGACCAACTTAGCGGGTCATGGGGCGAAGTCAATCCCGTGCCCAGGCACGGCTCGACCGCTTGACGGACCTGCACGACCTGCTAGGTCTCGGACATCGGCCCACGTTGAGAGGCCGGCCACGAGGAGGCGACCTGCGATGCGGCTGTTCAAACCCATGGCCCTGGCCACCACGCTCGGGATCTGCGCGCTGACCGGGGGCGGGGACGCCAACGGCAGCACCGGCTTCACCCTTCCGACGTCCCTGGCGGCCGTACGCCAGGACGCGACGGCGGTGTGCGACCGGATCCCGGGCGAAGCGGGGCAGGCAGGCCTGCCGGCGTTGGGCGCGCTCTCGAACGGCTGCTACGACGCGGTGGCGTTCGTGAACACCAAGCTCGACGCGGTGCTGGGCGACGGCGGGTCGGCGCTGATCGTCCCGGACGACGGCGGACCGATCTTGCTGCGCGTGGCGACCATGACCGAGGGCATCGGGGCCCGGGTTCGCAACGCGCGGTAAGGCGCGCACCGTGGAGCGACCAGGCGGCCATCAGGGCCGCCTGTTGCGTTATGCTGCTGGTCCGCTCGACCGCACCATCGCACCGTATGCCCATCCAACCCGAACGTCATCCACCCCTGGACCTTCAACCGAACACGGTGCTTTACCGCGGCGTCAACCGGGGCATGCACGACAACGGCCGGGGCTTGCGCCCGCGAAACCCGGACAAGCCGTTCGAGAAGCACGTGTACTTCGACGGCACGTGGAAGCTGGACGGCTCGATCAACTTCGGCACACCGCACGGGCAGGCGGTGCACGCGCACCAGTGGGACAGCGAGGGCTTCAACGGCCCGGCGCTTTCGTTCACCACGATCGAGAAGGTCGCGCGGCGCTTCGCCACCACCGACGGGCTGGAGGACGGCGTGGTGTACGCGGTGACGGTGGCCGAGCTGGAAGCGGCGGGATGCCGCCTCCAAGATCCCAGGGTCTACACCTCGGGACTGCAGAACCCCGACGAGCACGAGGTGATCGTGGTCCCACCGACCGGCGGTGAGCTGAGCCTCGACCGGGTGCGGGTGACCGAGGTGGTGGCGTAGGCTTGGGCAATCGGTAGGGCTCGGGCGCGTGAAACCCCGCCTCCGGCGGCTTGGGCACCATCCCCGGCGAGCACCTGCGGTGACCTTGCCGGGCTCGAGGGCGAATCCCCGACGGCGCCGAAGGCTGGGGCGGGGCGAACAAGGAAAGACCGAGGTGGGCCTGCATTTCTAATGGCTCGGTTCGCACGCTCGCGCATTTTCAATGGCGCACCTCCGGACGGTTTGCACATCCGGTACGGTTCACCCCCTCCACCAGACTGTGCCAGGGCACGGCGATTTGCATCCGGGCATCCCATTCGGTTCGCCCTCACCAGCAGGAAAACATCCCATTCGGTTCGCCCCCTGGTGCCGGCCCCGCTTCGTGCCGAAGGCAGGGTTTCGGGGCGCGCGGGTTCCGGGGTTGAGTGCGCGGGCCGATAGGCCCCCCCAGGCTTTTGACGTTCCCGGAGGGGACCGGTTGAACCTTGCACCGGAGGTGATGGCAAAACGTTGTGTTCTTCGTTTGGTGGGGTTCGGGTGAACCGCCCCAAAGGCGGGTTCACCTAGGAACCCCCTCCGCAGATTTTCTCTAGAGTTTTACCGTACATCCCTTGGTACAGGGGGTGCGCGCCCCTGCCGGGGCGCACCCCTGTAATAGCCTGTAGAAACATGTACGGCGGGCCGTCCCTTGCTGGGCGGGCGTTTCCAGGCGATCGGCAGATTTCATCAACAGGGGTGCCCGATCTCATCAACAGAGGTACCCGATTTCATCAACAGGGGGTGACGTCCGCGCTCGTCCGCAAAACCCGATTTCATCAACAGGGGTACGTCAGTGCAACGAGCGAAAAAAATCGCAAAAAGTCCCTCAAATATGACCGCGTTATTTGCCAAGTCCATCGCCTGGAGTTTTACTGGATCATGACCTTCGCAATGGAGAGAGTGATGACCCTGACGACCAACCGCTTCCGACCGCACGCCGTGTCGTGCTGGGTGGACACCCCGACGATCGCACCGATCACGGGGTGCGCAGAAGACCACGCCCTCCCGCTCGGAACGGTGGTCCGCGTGGTCGCGGCAGGTGTCCTGGCGAACGACGAGCTGCGGAAGCTGGTGATCGACGAGGCACAAACCGCGCGGCGTCTGTCCGCCGATGGGCGTACCCAGATTGGTGCGATGGTGGACGACGACACCCAGAACGCGTTCAACACCATCGGTCAACAGACCGGGGTGTCACGTGCGAAGGTCGTGCGCGCGGCCCTGGTGGTCGGCGCAAAGCACCTCGCGGATTTTTCCCGTGATCTCCAAGTCGAACGGCAAACGCGAGACACAGCCCACGAACGCAGCCGCGACCGAATGATCACGTTGTTCCAACGCCTTCAGGGTGAGGTGACGGCATGAGCACGGGCAGCGTTTTTCCCCATCCGAAGGCCGACGCCGGCACCCCCGCCAAGGCAGCGGCACCCAAGAAGCGCAGGGCGACGCGCGGCAACATCGTTCCCGCAACCCCCATCGTTGTAAGCGGTGAGGTCGTCCACGGAGGCGCGATGGGCCCTGTGCAGCAGTGGCCGGCGACCCCCTCAGACATCATTTACTACCCGAACGCATTCTCGCGCAGCGCGGTCTTCGGCGGCACGCGCACCGTGCGCGCGAAACCTCAGCAGGATGATTCGGACGAGCGGGGCATGAAGGTCGTTGGCAAGATCGTCGAGTTCAAGGCCCCGATCCCGTCGACGTCGCAATACGAGATCTACTACCGCGGCGAAGTCCTCAACCAGCAGGACGCCGAGGTGTGGATGATGGTGCTGGCCACGGCACGACGGGCCGGGCTCGCTGGCGAGCAGATCGAGTTCTCGCTCAACGAGTGGTGCCGGGCCCTCGGGCGGCCGGACAACGACACGTTCGCGAACCAGGCCATCCTGGCATCGCTCGAACGGCTGAAGACGGCGACGCTGAAAATCTACAACCGAAACACGCGCCGCAGGGACTGGATCAGCATGATCGTCCACATGTCGCAGCTCGACGGGCGCTACACCTTCACGATCGACCATCGCATCGCGGCCATGTGCTTCGACGACTGCACCCAGATCGACGTCGTGCGCAAGAGCGTCCTGAAATCGCAGATTTCCAAATGGCTGCACGATTTTTTCAGCACGACGAGCAACACCTTCACCTGGAAGCTCTCGATGCTGCGGGAACTGAGCGGCTGTACGCACATGGAGCCGGGCAAGTTCCGCGCGGCGCTCCGGGAGGCGGTCGGGGAGCTGAAGAACATCAAGGGCAAGGACGGCACGGAGTTCGCCCCCGTGTTTGCGCCGGAGACCCAGATCGAATCGCAGATCCGGGACGGCAAGGCGTGCGAGGTCCTGGTGGTGGTCAAGGCGACCAACTCCCTGGTGCTCGCGCCGCGAAAGGGCTCCGAGATGCTGGACATGCTGACGGCGACCGCGATGCAGACGACGGGCGAGCCCAGTGCGCCGGTTGCACCTAAGGCCGTGAGCGTAGACCCGGTTCCGACGGCGACCGTCACCCCGTTGCCGCCCCCGCGTCGCCAGGCACCGCGCAAGACCAGCAAGCAGGCGGGGGACGACTTCGTGCCGATCTGGGATCGCGACGTCGATCCCACGGACACCCGGTCGTCGGAGGAGCGCAAGCTGGCCTGGATCCGAAACCGCGACCGGGAGGAGGCGAGCTACTACGCTCCCGCGCGGTGAGCGTTCGGCCCGGTTGGCACCACTGCTCGTTCACCGTCCCGGCATCACCCTGTACCGCGCGTGCACGTGCGGGCGTTCGGCCGGCAGGTTGTAGCACCAGACCTGCGGCTCCCCCTCGGCACCCTGGCGCTCCCGCACCATGCGGTTGAACATCCGCCCCACCTTGCGCCGCCACCCATGAGGCAGGGATGACCAGAGGACCGCGTGGTGCGGGTCCCGCCGGCAGAGCTGGCGCAGGGTCCCGTCCAGGTGGTCGAGCCGCGCAAGCAGCCCGGCGAGCAGCACGCGGGCGATGGCGGCAGGGGTGGGGTCGAGGTCGAGCAGGGTGGTGGTCATCGGGTTCTCCGGGATCGTTGATCGGACGCCACCCGCGCGATCGCGTGATGGCTCTACATATAGTGAAAAACCGCCCCTAACTCACACCGATTTCCCGGACTGTTACAAAAAAGTCCGCCGCGCCCCCAGGCCAACCTTCCGTCCTGCACCACCACCCGACCTCCTGATTTGACAAGCCTGTCGTACCTGCTACCGGTACGTACCCGTGCCCTGGCACAGCTTGGAGGAGGCTTGTCGTGCGTCTTTGGATCTTTGAAAAACCGTCCATGGCCATGGCCGTGATCCCCCACCTGCCGAAGCCGCACACGCGGCACCAGGGGTACGTCGAGACGGGCGACGGCTACGTGTCCTGGCTGGCCGGCCACGTGATGGAGCAGGTGCAGCCGGGCGACTACGACGAGCGCTGGGGCAAGTTCCCCTGGGCGTTCGAGGACCTGCCGATCATTCCGAAGGACTGGAAGCTCAAGGTCTCGGAGGACAAGAAAGACCAGGTCAAGATCATCGAGACGCTGCTGAAAAAGTGCACCTCGATCGTGAACGGCGGGGACGCCGACCGCGAGGGCCAGCTCCTGGTCGACGAGGTGCTGCTGCACTTCGGAAACACCAAGCCGGTGGCGCGGATCCACCTGAGCGCGATGGACCCGACCAGCGTCAAGAAGGCGATCGCCTCGCTCGAGGACAACGCCACCTTCCGTCCGCTGTACGAGGCGGGCCTGGGCCGGCAGCGCGCCGACTGGCTGGTTGGCATGAACATGTCCCGGGCCTACACCATCCTGGCGAAGAAGCAGAACTACCCCGGCGTGCTGTCGGTCGGGCGCGTGCAATCGCCCACGCTCGCCCTGGTGGTCAAGCGCGACCGCGAGATCGACGGGTTCGTCCCGAAGGACTTCTGGACCGTCGAAGCGCAGTTCGCCGACCCGGGCCAGCCGGCGTTGCCGTTCTGGTCGCGCTGGCTCCCGCCGGGCCTGTCGCTCGAATCCGCGGAGAAGCAGGCGGACGTCGACGCGAAGGGCGAGGCCGACGATGACGAGGAGGGCGACGAGATCGAGAGCGAGGGCGGCACCGTCACCGGTCAGCGCCCGGCCTGGCTGGACGAGCAGAACCGCATCGTCAACAAGGCGGTGGCGGACCAGATCGCGGCGAAGGTGCAGGCCGCCGGCCAGGGCACCGTCACGCGCTACGTGAACAAGCCGGCGGAGGAGCAGCCCCCGCTGCCGTTCGAGCTGACCGGTCTGCAGACCGCGCTGAACGGCAAGTACGGCTACTCGGCCAAGGAGGTGCTCGACACCTGCCAGGAGCTGTACCTCCAGGGGCACACCACCTACCCGCGCTCGGACTGCCCGTACCTGCCCGTTTCGCAGCACGCGGAAGCCCCGGACGTGCTGGACGCGATCGCGCGGGGCGCCCCGCACCTGGCCACCCTGGCGGCCAACGCCAACGTGACAATCCGTTCGCGGGTGTGGAACGACAGCAAGGTGACCGAGCACCACGCGCTGATCCCGACGCGCCAGGCCCCGGACTGGTCGACCATGACCGTGATCAAGCGCCGCACGTACGAGATGATCGCGCAGCGCTACCTGGCCCAGCTCTACTCGAACTGCCAGGTGGACAAGGCCAAGGTCGAGGTGTCGATCGCGGGCGAGCGTTTCGCGGCCAGCGGTCGCGTGGTGAAGGACCCGGGCTGGCGCGTGGTGTTCCAGGGCGAGGCCCAGGCCACCGACGCGAAGAAGGCGAAGGACGCCACCCCGACCCTGCCGGTGCTGACCGAGCAGGGCCCGGTGAATCGCCTGGCGGTGAAGGTGGACGCGAAGCGCACCACGCCCCCGCCGCGCTACACCGAGGGCTCGCTGCTGACGGCGATGAAGCACGTCCACCGCACCGTCACGGACCCGGTGGAGCGCAAGAAGCTCAAGTCCCTGGACGGCATCGGCCGGTCGGCGACCCGCGCCGGGATCATCGAAACGATCATCAAGCGCGGCTTCGTGGACGTGAAGGGCAAGCAGCTCGTGGCCACCGTGGTCGGCAAGATCCTGGTAGACGCGTTGCCGGCCAAGCTCACGGACCCGGGCATGACCGCCCGGTGGGAGGCCCTGCTCGACGCGATCGCGAAGAAGCAGATCCCGCTGCACGCGTTCATGGCGAAGCAGGAGGAGGCCATCGGCGAGCTGGTGGCCGCGGCGCGCGTCTCGACCCTGCCGACCATCCCGCCCGACGCGATGCCGGCGCGCAAGCCGTACACCGGATCGTCCACCCCGCGGCCGGCACCGGACGGCGCGAAGAAGTGCCCGAAGTGCAAGAAGGGCTACCTGGTCCCCCGGACGGTGAAGAACGGTCCGAAGGCCGGGCAGACCTTCCACGGGTGCAACAACTACCCGGAGTGCAAGCACAGCGTCTGGCCGAAGTAGGGCTGACCGGTTCGCGATGCACTGTCGCCCGAACAACAAAACGCCCACTGCGGTTGGCGTTTCGCGTGGCGGCGGCTCGGCCGCGGTCAGTCCTCCGACTCGATCGGCTCCCACGTGATGGTCAACACCGGGCGCTCACCGTCGGCGTCCTTCACCGTGATCGTGTACTCCTCGGCAGTCAGGCGCTCGACCAGCGGCTCAACGAACTCTTGGCTGTTCCGCGGCAACCGGTAGGTGGTGCTGTTGGCACCGACGTTGGACTGGTCCCTGATGTCCAGCTTGATCGACTGGAACAGGTCGAGGAACTCCTGGTTCTTGCGCCCTTGCTCGGCGCGTGCTCTCGAATCGTTTGCGTCTTCGTCAAACATTGGTCGGTCTCCTGGTGGATGGTCGGCGCGATCTCGTATCGCGGTTTCGAGACATGGGGGCGGCCCGCCGCGTTGCAAGGTCGACCCGCAAAAAGTTGCTGGAAACGCGCAACTTCTTGCCGAAGGCCCTGGCCCGCAGGCACGGTGTTCGTGCGGGGCGTGAGCCCCGGGTTTGAACGGGCCATGGCACGGCTGCGGAACCCCCGCAGCCCCAGCAGCGCATCGGCGCAGCTGGACCCCTGACCCCGTACATCCAGGGCACCGCGGCGCCGGCCGCGGGGTGGTGCGTTCAACCGTGACGCCGTGCTTCCCGCATCCCCGTTTTCGATTCACCGCTGGGTGGCCCGCCCACTTCCTCGACGTGTAGCTCAACCACGCCCCTGATGGGGGCAAGGCACCGCTGCGCGCATTGTCCTCTCCCGTTCCCGTCCCTTCGGTCCGCGCATGCGGCATCCGGCAACGGCCTGGCCCCCGGGGCGGGTCTCGCTCTCCCCACGACGAGGCGGCTCCACTGAGCAGTGAAACGAAACCCAACGGGGAGGGCAGGGAAATGGTCCACGGCGTCGAACGCACCACCAACAGCCACACCGCGGCGTTCCCCCGCACCCCCGAGGCTCACCACCGAGCAGATAGCACCACCAACACCACCACGAAGGAGAGCAAGACGATGAGCAAAGCAACGATCGACGCGGCCACCCTGGGCCAGTTCACGGGCACGGAAAACTACTACCGGCTGGGCCCGGTCCTGCGCGACGCGCTCGCGACGGACGGAGTCCACTACCTCATGACCAACGGCCTGGCCTGGCTGGTCACCGACGCCGTGGCGGTGTGCGTGCTGCGCGCCGAACACGACGGCTTTTTCATGATCGAGTTCACCCCGCGTGAGGATGGTTCGGGCGAGCTGGTCATCGGCGACGGCAACGGCACGGTGATCCACCGTCAGGAGTATCGCAGCCATTCGTACAACCTGACCAAGCCCCTGCGCCTGTTCGCGGAATGGGGCGAGGTCGAGAAGCCCCAATGGGTCATTTTGCTGGCCAGCGAGCACTGATCGCCCCACGCCCCGGACGCTACGGTTTCCGGGGCTCCCACCCGACACGACACCAGGAACACCATGAACCTCATCACCATCAGCACGGGCGACCTGATGGGCCCGGCCCTCGACTGGGCGGTGGCCAAGGCCATCAACGCACCGTTCACCACCGGACCGTTTTCCACAGACTGGGCGCTGGGCGGCCCGATCCTCGAATCGCACGGCGTCGGCTACTTCCGCAACGGCAAGCGGGTGTACGCCGACGACGCGAAGCGCTGGGAGGCCAACCGCATCGTCAACCTCGACGACGCGCCGATCCTGCGCCACGGCTACCGCGCCCTGGGCCCGACCCCGCTGGTCGCCGGCTTGCGCTGCCTGGTGCGCAGCAAGCTGGGCGAAACGGTCGACGTCCCGGTCAACCTGGTGGCGGCCTGAGCCATGGCGAAATCGACCTTTCAAAGTCGCGGGATGATCGGCGGTGTGTTCACGTGCGGGATCTGCGGCCGGCGCACGCGCTGGTTCTGCGTGAGGCAAAGCGCCAGGCGGCCTGATCCAGGTCGGCACGGGGGAGGGTCCCCGTGCGCCGACGCGGCGCCTGTCCAGCGCCCACCTTCGCTGTGGGCGTTTTCTTTGGGGCGTGCCCTGGCACCCTTCGGGCAACACCTCGCCGGAGGCGAAAACGGCACGCAACCCCGCCCGGCAGGCCTGCGGCCCACGGCCGGGCAACCCCGTACACCGTGAGGCAGCAACCCACCGCGGCGTGGTTCGCCACGGCCGTGCTGGTCGAGGCGCGTTGGTGCGTGGTCCCGTTCCCGTTCCCGTTCGTTGGTGCTGCTCCGTGTCGCCTTAACCCGACGTGTAGGACCGATTCGACCACCGTTCAGGGCAAGGGGTTCGCTTCGCGCTTCCTCTCCCGGTCTTCTCCTCCTGGCGTCGTCGAAGCGTGCGGCATCCGGTGAGCCCCCTGGCCCTTGTGGTCGTTCGGTCCTGTTCCCCGTCCAGGCGATGACGGCAGCAGGCAAACCCAACCGAACGGAGAGCAAGCCATGACCACGAACCAACCGACCAGCACGAACGGCAACAACGAAACCGCGCAGTTCCTCGCACCCCAGGCTCCAACGACTGCAGGTATGACCACCACCGGCGACTACTTCGCCCAGCCCTACAACACGATGGCTGCAGGCTTCTACTTCTCGGACTACGAGGAATACACGGCCAAAGCCGAGGCGCTGCGCGACCCGTTCGGTTCCCCGGTGGAGGAGTTCGAGATTCAGGCGATCGACCTGGACCGGGCGCAATCGGAGCTTTTCGAGGCCTTGAAGATCGATCAATCGACCCTGGAACGCTGGTTCGATGAGGTGGTCGACCTCGACGCGCGCGAAATGGCGGCGGTGTTCTTCCTGGTGGACAACAGCGGGTACGACCTCGACAGCGCGATGGACAAGAAGGACGACGTCTCGCTGCACCACGGCGACCTGCTGGACGCGGCCACGGAGCTGTTCGACGAGTGCTACGGTTCGTCGATCCCGGACAACCTCAAGTCCTATATCGATTACGAAGCCTTCGCCCGGGACTGTCGTTGCGGCGACATGGTGGAGTTCGACTTCGGTGGCACGACCTACACCTGCACCAGCGCGAACCACTGCTGACCACCGGCCCGGGGCACCATCCCCCGGGCGATGCGTTTTGGATCGTCGGGGCAGTTGCAGGGCACACCTCGACGCGCGGGCATCCTGCGGGACCCCACGCCGAAGGCTCAGGGCTCGGAGGGGTCACTAGGCCCCCGGCCGGTTTTAAGGGGTGATGGGGTCGCCCCATTACTTCGTGACGTCTTGCCCGTCGGCACGGACCGCTGGCACACTCACACAACGACAACCATCTTGGATCAGGCATGATCAACGACAACGCAGACGACGCGGGCGCCACCGTTGAGGGGAAGTTGGGCGACGTTTGGGAGGACACGCTCATCATCGCGTTTCGGGACCTCCAATGGCGGCAGTGGCTCTCCGACCTCAAAGAGGCCAGGGAGCGTGGGGACGAAAAAAAAATTGCCGAGTTGGAGGTGTTGGGCCCAGATGATTTGCACAAGCTCGATGGCAATGCAGAATCCCTCTTTGGGGATGTCCTGACCAAGCGCGAGGGTCGGTACTTCGTGCTGGAGTTCAAAAGCGCACGTTCGGAACACAAGGCCGAACATACCAAGACCATGTTCAACAAGGTGAGCGACTACTTGGTTGCGGCGGAGGAGTCGGAGCGGGCCCGGTTTATCGAACTGTCCAAGCCGTGCCATTTTGGGGTCTTCGGAACACGGATCGTAAGGGGTGAGGCGAGCCGCCCGACCCTCCAGCAGAATGTCGCAGGGCCATCAACGCCAGCGATCCCGAACGCACCGCGCATGGGCAACCTGGCCATCGAAGCGCATGAATATCTCGACTGGATTCACGTTCGTAACCGTGCGTGGCTGGCCCTTGCGCCGGATGCGTTGGAAAAGGAGTCTGAGCGGCGCAAACGGTATGTGGCAGCCCTCAAAGCCGTTGTGGACGGGAATATGAGCCCCTCCCTCAACGCGGCGATGAAAGACATCACGGATACGATCTATTCACCGGATCGGCGCGCCCTGTCGTCGCTCATGTGGGGCAAAGAAGTTGAGCAGTCCGGCGCGGACGCGGAGGGGTACATAAAGTATCTGACACTGCTGACGTCCGTGGTGGGCGGCGATCCCAAAACTCCCATCACGCTCCTGGCGGTCGTCGGAACGACGATTTATTACTGGACGACCTCAGTGGCCTACCTGACCCACACGCTGAACTACTGGGAGCAGATTTCTAAGCAAGTCCCTGAGCAAGCCGCCGCGCAACGTGTGGCCGCCCAGGGTGGGCACACAACCGCGGTCGACGAACCCGCGAAGGGCGTTCATACAGGTACGATGAAGGCGGGCGGCAAGGTCTGACCACGTGACTTGACGGGCCTTAAAAACCCGCTAGGTTGGGATCTCGCACTCCCCACGCGAGATCCCCCATGAAGACCCGCCTCATCAACCTAGACGCCACGCTGCGGCTCGTGCGCCGCGCGCTGCGAGAGACCTTTCCCCGCCACACCATCGACGCGTCGCCGACCCCCACCGGGCGGTGCGGAATCCACGTCACGTGGAGCGACGGCCCGACCGCAGAGCAGGTGCAGCGGGTCCTCGCCCCGTTCGGCCTGGGCGGCCACAACGACGTGCATTGGCACAGCTTGAACGGCTCGCCGGTCACGTTCCAGCCGTTCATCCACGTACTGCGCTCGACCACCGGGGAACCGGTCGACCCGGTGGCGCCGCAACCGTCGGCGACGCTGGCCAACATCACGACCTTTAACGAGTACCCGGCCTGGGCCGCGCACCTGCGCGAGCTGGACGTGCTGCGCCGGAGCAAACGGCTGCTGCGCCGGCTGGAAGGGCAGAGCGCCTTCGCGGCGACTTGACTCGCCTGCAAAACCTGCTTGACTGGGTCCTGCATCGCGAGAGCGGTGCCTTTGCCACTCGCCACGGGAGACCCAACGACCATGACCATCGGACCGCTCGCCCGCACCACCCAGCCCACCCCGAAGGGCACCTCGGCGACCCGGGACGACGCGTTGCGCGGCATGCTCGTGCGCAGCGAGGCCGCAACGTTCCTGGGGTGCAGCCTCTACGCCGTGGACCGGCTTTGCCGTCGGCACGGCGTTCAGCGGATCCGCAGCCCGCGCGGCTACCTCTACGTGGACCGCGCCGGGCTGCAGACGATCAGGGACACGCTCGACACCATCGAGAGCAGAACCCTGTTCGACGAGCGCGAGGCGGCGGAACGCCTGGGCCTGTCCCGGGCCACCGTCCGAACACTGGTGCACCGGGGCGAGCTGAAACCGGCGCAGCTGGTCCGGCGGGCGCGGTACTTCCACCCGCGTGACCTCGACGACGTGGACGCCCGGCTGCACCGTGAGGGCTACGTGAGCGCCATCCGGGCGGGCGAGCACCTGGGGGTGACGCGTCAGCGGCTGTCCCAGCTCGTGCTCGTGGGGCGACTGAACCCGTACGTCGATCCGCGGGGGCATCGGCAGTTCGAGGTGGCGGAGCTGGACGCCTACCGCCGCGAGCACCCGATGCAGGTCCACCGATCCGTCGCCACCGTTTGACGTGAGGCCGTGTCCTGGCACGGCTTCATAGGATGCAGAAACTTGCCATCAGCACCGAAGTACGAGAGCTTGATCCGACCAGCCCCGCACCCGCAGGGCCTTCAACACCGACAGGAGGAAGAGACCCATGGAGCAGTTCGGCCGCAACCCCGAGGCCCTCGACGAGGACCGTTTCAACGACCCGGCCGACCGTTCGGAACCGGCGCTGGGGTTCACCCCGGACACGTTCGGCAAGACCGGCACGGCGAAGGGCGGTAAGGCCCACGCGGCAGCGCTCCCCGACGTCGAGGACGTGGACCTGAGCAAGCCCCTGACCCCGACGCACGACGAGAACAAGGGGTTCATGCGTTTCATGCCAGCCTTAATCAAATCCATGAACCGCAAGGGCGTTCCGTTCAACATCGACGGGGCGTCGGGCGAGATCACGATCAAGGGCTTCTACAAGAACGGGGCGATGACGCTCGAGATCGCGTCGAACGACGACATCGTGGCGATCGACAAGAACGGCAAGCGCAAGGTGCTCAAGTCGTTCGACACGCTGGTGAAGCTGAACTACGACTGGTGGCGGCGCTCGACCGGCCGGGGCGAACTGCTCAGCCCGGACCGTCCGTGGCTGGACGAGTTCCTCGACAAGGGCTGGGTGAAGCGCCAGGTCATTTTCGTCCCGCGGGACGAGCAGGGCCCAGGCGACGACGCGGAGTAAGCCCACCCTCGGCCCCACCGGCAAACGGTCGCGCAAGCGGCCGTTTTTCGTATCCGGGTGCAGCGGGCCGGGGGTGTTCACTGGATCCCCGTAGAATCGTGGGCATCCGTTCCACCGCCACCCGCGCCATGATCATCGACGAGACCAAGACCACATCATTCCAGGGCATCTGCACCGTAATCCTTCGCGAGCTTCGAGTCGAGCGAGGCATGCGCCAGGCCATTCTGGCGGATCAGTGCGGGGAGTCCCCATCAGAGTGGGAAAAGCGAGAAGCGGGGAAGGGCAAGCTTAACTTCGAAACCCTCTTGCGCGCCTGCCGAGCGCTCAACGTGTTGCCGTCCGAGCTGATGCAGTGCGCGGAACGCTACCGGTGGGCCCTCGACCAGCGGGGCTGGTCCGTGGTGCTGTCGGAGATCGGCGGCGACGACACACTGCTGGACCTGGCACCCAAGTATTGGACATCGCCCGGCTACCGGTCGTGGACGTCCGGCATGTGGGTTGGCCTGCCCATCTTCAAAACACCCTGGTGGATGGACAACGTCACCGTGCCGGGCTGGTATGGTCTCGCGGCGGTTTTCGAGTTCGCGGACAACGAGCGTTACCGGGAGTCGCAGCTCGACGAAGAGCGCAATCGCCCGTTCGTGGGCCCTGTTGACCCTGAAAGCTTCTGATATGCAGTTCATCCCCGACGCGCCGTGCACATTAGCGCCCCCCAGGCGATCGCCCAGCGCCGGGCGCAACGAAGTGCCGATTGTTTCCTCTGCCGGATGACAGGACCCATGACAACGACGAGCTTTTACGCCGGGTTCACCGGCTTGCAGTTGCCGCCGGAGATGGACGAGCTTGATCTCGGCCAAGGGCTTGTCCTCCGGCGTACGTATGCCCACCTGATGAGCACGTACATGATGGCGTTCCAGCCGCCTGAAGCGCCGGGGAAGCATCACCCCGCGCCGTGGAAGGGGACGACACGCCACGACGGGTTCGATATCCACACGGAGTTGGTGATCCCGGCTGGATACAAGCCGTCGGGGCAACTCACAGCCTTCGAGGTGGCGCGAACGATCACCAGCGTTCTGCGGCTCTTCGTCGATCCGACCATCCGCTTTTTGGTGCAATCGACACACTCGCTTTCAGAGGTTGCGACGATCCCGGACCGTGAGATCGCGATCACCCCGGTCGAATCGACGAAGCAATACATTCAGCTGGCCCTGGTGAGCGATGGAAACGCACCGGCTCGGCTGGCGTGGGTGCGGGACCACTGGCAAAACGCAGTCGAACTGATGGCGTCCCACGCCGATTTCCGTCTCGCTATGGAAGCCTTCGAACTGTCCACGTTTGTCCCGCACCACGCCCTCACGCTTGTCTCATTGTGGGGTGCGCTCGAGGCGTTGTTTTCCCCGTCGACCTCGGAACTCCGGTTCCGCGTTTCGGTATTGATCGCGTCGTACGTTCACCCCCCGGGCGAGGGGCGTCTCGCTCTTCAACGCGAGATCTTCGACCTTTACGACAAACGGTCAGCTGCGGCGCATGGCAAGCCGAAGCACGACACCACGCACCTCGTTCAGACGTTCAACATCCTCCAGCGCGTTCTGGTCCGCATGATTGAGGAGAATGCGGTGCCAAGCAAAACGGCGCTCAACCAGATGCTGCTTGGCACCCCGTAAGACGCCGCACCCTCTGGGGGACGCGTGCTTGTCGGCCTCGTGAGCTTCTGAAGCTTGAGCCGAGCCGATGGCGGTCCCTCGGGGGTGATGTTCGCTGACCGCTGCGTTTTGACCGCACAGCTACACCACGGGCGGAATCGCAACGCTGCGCTGGTCTTCAGGGTGCGCATGGGCTACCGTACGTACAGCAGGACCACACGACAGGAGACCACCCATGCTCACCGCGCGTTTTCTCCCCGCTGCTCTGCTCGCGGTTGGTTTGGTGGCCAGCCCGTTGAGTTGGGCGCAGCCGATCAACACCACGAACATCGGCCCCGAGCTGTACGTCCCCAAGGTGCGCTCGCGCAACGGCCAGCCGCCGCTGGCCCATTGCCGTCAGATCAACCAGGAGGTGAACGGGCACATGGTCTCGCGCCGGCAGTGCATCACTCCGGCGTCGATCCCGCCGGACCGCGAGAGGTCCTGACAGATGGCAGCCACAGAGCAACATCCCCTGCATTGACCGGGCAGTTTGCATTGGGTGCGGCAATGCCCGTTGCTTGTCGGGTGATCGGTACAAGCCGAACCGGCCGACGCCGCGCTGCGATTTGGACACACGCGACTCGATGGTAACCTCGTGAATCTCTGCGCTTGCAAACTTTCGAAGCGCGCAACACGGCGGGCCTGTGAGGCCGCTGACCGCATATGAAAAGACTGGGATGAAGGTGTTTCTTGATGATGAGCGGGCAGCTCCCGATGGTTGGGAACGGGTCTACTGGCCCGACGAGGCCATTCAGTTGCTGGCGAGCGGGGCAGTCGAGGAAATCAGCCTCGACCATGACCTTGGCGACGACACGCGCGGAACCGGGTACGACGTCATTCTCTGGATCGAGGAGGCTGTCGCACTACGGGGATTCTGCCCGCCAAAAATCACAGTGCATTCTGCTAACTCATCGGCTGGCGATAAAATGCGCGCCGGCGTCCTTACCATTGAACGCCTCGCCAAGCGCAACACCCGTTAATGCCCCACCATGAGTTTCCTCGACCGCTCGTACGATCACCTCTTTGAATCCAGAACGTCGCTGCCCTGGTGGCCGTGGGTCGGCAGGCAGTTCGCGGCGTCCGCCGTAAAGACGATGGTTGTGGGCGAGAGTATCTACGAATGGGAGGGCGAGGACCGGGAGGTTTTTCAAAAGCGCTACGCGCGTACGACCGGCCTTCGGGAGACGCACGAGCGGCACGCCCTGCGTTTCAGGCGCAACTCGCCTTACGTGCGCAACATTGAACGCGCCATTTTTGCCACGTCTCGGCCCAAGGATGAGCAAAAGCTCAACCTTTGGACGTCGGTCGCCTACCACAACCTCGTGCTCGAACCGCTGCGCGACATCGAACATCGTCCTACGCAAGGACAGTTCCGCAATGGATGGTCAGAAGTTCTTGACCTCTGCGAGCTGCTCTCCGTGGAGCAACTCCTGGTCTACGGCGTGGGCTCGGTCAACGCGCTGCAAGAGGTCGCCCGGGGCAGAGGCGTCTCGTGCCGCATCGGGAAAGGGCAGAAAGTCGGGCGCTGTGCTGCGAGACGGGGGTTGATTGACACGAGCGACGCTCAAATCAAACTGCTCTTCATCCGACATCCGAGCGAGTTTTTCAGCTGGAAGCGCTGGGGACGCGTGATACGCGAGAACCTAGCGGTCCAGTTCGGCGACCCGGGCGGCGAAGGTGGTCTCAAAGGGTAACTGCGTCGAATGCCGACGGGGCGATCGCAGCTTACTTTTTGAGGCACCCGCCGGGCTTCCCGCAATGCGAGGCGATGAAGTCGGCCAGGCTGCGGGCCTGCTGAGCCTGGATGGTCCCCGGGGCCTTGCGCTCGACCTCGGTGGCCATCTGATCGGCACCGGTGAGGATCTTCGCGCGCTCGGCGTCGAGCTGGGCCTGGGGCACCACCTGCGGCGGCGTCGGGAAGGGCACCGGGACCGGGGGCTCGACCACCACGTTGGCGGGCGCGGGCTTCGGAAGCAGCGAGTTCAGTACCACCACCCCGCCCACGCACACGACCGTGATGGCCAGGACAACCCCGAGGATCTTGGAACGCCGGATCCGCTCCTCGCGGGGGAGCAGCTTCATCGGCGGGAACCAGAAAAAGAAAAACACGATGGACCTCCCCTTGTTATGGGCACGCGCGGGTGCGTTACTCACAGCTTAAGCGGGTACGGCCCGACGTCAAGTACAAGCCGTGCCACGGTCCATCTTACGTGTCATTCCTGGGCGGTACGTATGTAGGTTGACGGGGCGACGGAAGCTGCTAGTTCTGGACGTGCGCGGCGATCACAGTTCCCGCGTCCGATCAACCCACACCAGAGGCACAGTCCCATGACGAAGGCGACGCAGGACCAACCCGCCGCGGCCCGACGGCTGACCACCGCGGAGGCGGCGCTGCTGCTTGGTCGCAGCCCGGAAAACGTCCTCCACATGGGCATGACCGGACGTCTGGCCCGGGAGCGCGGCGAGCGGCGGAGCTGGACCTACGCCGAAGCGGACGTCCTGGCGTTGAAGGCGACCCTGGCCGATCCGGAGGGGCGGATGACGACTGCGGCGTGCGCGCGGCACCTCGGGCTGTCGGTCAAGACTGTCCTGCGTCTGGCACGGCTCGGCACGATCCCATCGATCCCGGGGAGGAAGGGTCCCGGTGGCGGTCGTACCTTCAAACGGGGCGACGTCGAGCGGTACGCGGCGAAGCAGCACGCGTTTATGCGCATGGACGTCCTCGCGCAGAACCAGCACGACCGGCGCGAGCTGGAACGTCTGATCGCTGGGCAGCAGCCCGTCCCGCCGACCAGCGCTCCCGGCCAGCGCTTTGTCCTCCCAGACGTCATGCGCAACTGGCCCATCCTCGACGAGCGGGACCGCGCGCCTCGTCGGCCGGGGTATGAGGCGGAGGCTATCTGATCCACGTGAAGCCGTGCCCAGGCACGGCTTGCGTTCCCCTGGGGGCCTGCTACGTTGGAAGTAGGACACCAACGATCGCCAACGGAGGAGACCTTGCGCGACCCGACCACCCCCCAGGATTTCGTGCTGCACCCCACCCGCGGCTTGCTCTACCAACCCGTGTCACGGTTGGTCACTTTCGGCAAGGCGTCCTACCTCCCGCCGGGCATGCTCAGCGCAGCGGTGGAGGACCCCACGCCGGCCCGGGCTGCACCGCAAACCCCGGCCACTCCGGTGGAACAGGCGGAGTCGACCATCCTGGACTTCTTCGCGGTGATGCTGCTCAGCCACGTGGTCGGGTTCCTCGCGCATTGCCATCTGCTGGGCGAGGCCCTGGAAGTCGGCATCGAGGCGAACGACGCTTACCGCAAGGGTCCCGGCAAGGCATCGGCCCCGAACCAGCTCAACCGCAACGCGGTCCCGTCGAACGTCACCGAGTTCGGCCCTCGACGGATGGGCTGGCTGGCGCGCTCGCAGGTCAGCTTCGGCCGCCGGTGACCCCATGACCGCGCTCGTCCTCGACCCACGCGAGACCGTGATCGCCGAGAACCCCGGCGTCCGACCGCAGCTCGTGGACGACCTGATCTGGACGATCCGGCGCGGGGCGTCCGGGCCGGAGGTCCAGACGGTCTACAGCAGCATGGTGATGGGCGGCACGCTGCGCATCCCCCCGGCGCTGCTCGACCTCGCGGGCGAGAAGGCCGGCGTCCTGCGGGCCCAGCAAGAACGCGGCATCCTGGACCATGTGGCGGACGAAGCGATGCTCACACGGGCCGCCGAGGACGCTCAGGCGAGCACGGGTCAGGCCCAGGTTTCGCGGCAACGGGCGAGGCTCTGAGGCGCTGCTGTTGACGCTCGCGATCACCGGCGACAGCCAGCAGCCCACCGCCCAGGTGGGGCATATGCGTGGTTGGCCGCCCGCGTCCGATCGGCGTCCGGCCAGGCCCGCCGGACGGTAAAATGCGTGACTTTTCAGAAATCAGCACACGCACCACGGACCGCCACCTCATGATCCGCACCATCCTCCAACAATACCGCGACAACTCCACGTTCAACCGAGACCTTGGCGATCGCTTCGAGCGCTTGATGCGCGCCTACCTGAAGCTCGATCCCAAGTACGTGGGGCAGTACGAAGATGTGTGGATGTGGAAGGACTGGCCCCACCGGGCTGATCTGGGCTACAACGCGCCCGACACCGGCATCGACCTGGTGGCCAAGCTACGTGATGGAGAGGGTTTCTGCGCCATCCAGTGCAAGTTCTACGAGACGCCCATCCAGATGAGCGACTTGGGCAACTTCTTCACGCTGTCGGGGAAGGGCGGCTTCACGCAGCGCATGGTCATCGCCACGGCCTCGCTGAGCAAACACGCTGCCGCGGCGCTGGATAATCAGACCATCCCCGCGGAGTTGCTGACCCTGGAAGATCTGGACGAGGCCCCGATCGACTGGTCCCAGTTTTCGCTCGACAAGCCCGAGCAGCTGCGAAAGCGTCCGAAAAAGACCCCGCTCCCGCACCAGAATGAAGCTCTGGCCGATGTGGTCAAAGGCTTCGCCTCGAACGATCGGGGCAAGCTGATCATGGCGTGTGGCACCGGCAAGACCTACACGTCGCTGGCCATCGCCGAAAAGATGATCAAGCCGGGCCAGAACGTCCTCTTCCTGGTCCCCTCCATCGCCTTGCTGTCGCAAACGCTGCGCGCCTGGACGGCCGACACCAGCGTTCCGTTGCGGTGTTTCGCCGTCTGCTCGGACAGCGCGGCGGGGCGCAACGAGGAGGACATGCGGATCTACGAGCTGGCGTACCCGGCGACCACCAACGCGACGAAGCTGGCGAAATCCTGGCAAGACACTCACAACGACGACGCGGTGACGGTGATCTTCTCCACGTACCAGTCGATCGAGGTTGTTCACCGCGCCCAGCAGAAGACCGGCATGGTCTTCGATCTGGTGATCTGCGACGAGGCGCACCGCACAGCGGGCTACACGGCTCCGGGCGACGAGCCGTCCGCTTTCGTCAGCGTCCACAACAAGGACTACATCCAGGCGCACAAACGCCTGTACATGACCGCGACCCCGAAGATCTATGCGGAGGCCAGCAAGGCCAAGGCGGAGGAGTCGGAGATCGTGGTGTATTCGATGGACGATCTGGCCACCTTCGGCCCCGTGTTCCACCGCCTGCGGTTCGACGAAGCCGTACGTCGCGATCTGCTGTCCGACTACAAGGTGTTGATCATCGCGGTCGATGAGCTGCACGTGAACGAGGTCCTCAACCGCCGGATCGCGGACAGCGGGGACGAGTTGAAGCTCGACGACGCGGTGAAGATCGTCGGCTGTTGGAACGGGCTCGGCAAGCACGTGTCGGTCGACGACGGCATGGACGTGTCGGTCGATCCCCAGCCGATGCGCACGGCGCTCGCGTTCGCCCAGTCCATCAAGCACTCGAAGCTCGTGCGATCGGAGTTAGAACGCATCTCCAACGACCTCTCGGACGACCTGGAATACCTGCCGGCCCTCGAGGCCAAGCACGTCGATGGCACCATGAACGTCGTCGACCGGAACCGCAGCCTGTCGTGGCTTAAGGAGAACATCGGCCAAGACGAGGACGTGTGCCGCATCCTGACCAACGCCCGATGCCTGACCGAAGGCGTCGACGTGCCGGCGCTGGACGCCGCGATCTTCCTGAACCCCCGCGATTCGGTCGTGGACGTGGTTCAGTCGGTGGGGCGCGTGATGCGCAAGGACCCGTCCGGCCGCAAGAAGTACGGCTACGTGATCCTGCCCATCGGCATCCGCAAGGACGCATCCCCAGAAACCGCCCTGGACGACAACAAGAAATACCGTGTTGTCTGGCAGGTGCTGAACGCGTTGCGGGCCCACGATGATCGCCTGGACAAGCAGTTCGCGACCATCGACCTGACCGGCAAGGGCAACGGGGTGGTGAACGTGATCGGCGTGGGCGGTGGCAACGACAGCAGCGACCGCACGCCGCAGCAACTGGGCTTCGCGTTCGACCCGATCGAGCTGGGCAAGTGGCGCGACGCCATGTTTGCGAAGATCGTTCGCAAATGCGGTAACACCCGCTACCTGGAAGACTGGGCCAAGGACGTGGCGGACATCGCCGAGCGCCACCAGATGCGCATCCGGGCGTTGCTCGATCGCCCATACTCGAAGGGCAAAAAAGCGTTCGACGAGTTCCTCAAGGGTGTGCGGAAGAACCTGAACCCCAGCGTCAGCCAGGACGACGCCATCGAAATGCTGGCGCAGCACATCATCACCAAGCCGGTGTTCGATGCGCTTTTTGAGGGCTATGCGTTCACGAGCCTCAACCCGGTGTCCCAATCCATGCAGAAAATCATGGACATCCTGGAAGCCCAGGCCATGGACAAGGACCATGACACGCTGGAAGGCTTCTACGCGAACGTGCGCGAGCGCGTGTCCGGGATCACCGACCCCAAGGGGCGGCAGAAGATCGTCGTCGAGCTGTACGAGAAGTTTTTCAAGACCGCGTTCAAGCGGATGGCGGACCGCCTCGGCATCGTCTACACTCCGGTGCCCGTCGTCGATTTCATCCTGCGGAGCGCGGACGCTGCCTTGCAGGAGCACTTTGGCCTCCGGCTGGCAGACCGCAACGTTGACATCCTGGACCCGTTCACGGGCACCGGCACGTTCCCCGTGCGTCTGATCGAAACCGGGCTTATCCCACCGGACCAACTCGCGTACAAGTATCGCAACGAGCTGCACGCGAACGAGATCGTCCTGCTGGCCTATTACATCGCGGCGATCAACATCGAGGAGGCGTTCCACCGCATCGCTGGTGGCGCCTACGAACCGTTCCCGGGCATCGTCCTGACCGACACGTTCCAGATGAACGAGCCGCAGGCCGGGGACCTGGACGAAGGGTTGCCCGAGAACCACGAGCGCGCGGACAAGCAGCGCTCGCGGGACATCCGCGTCATCGTGGGCAACCCTCCGTACTCGGTGGGCCAGGAGAGCGGCGACGAGAACAACCAGAACCTCAAATACGCGCAGCTCGACGACCGCATCGGTGCCACGTACGCGGCGCACTCGACGGCGACGCTGGTGCGCAACCTGTACGATTCCTACATCAGGGCGTTCCGGTGGGCCTCGGACCGGATCAAGGACGAGGGTGTGGTGTGCTTTGTGACCAACGGCACCTGGATCGACAGCGCGACCATGGACGGCTTCCGCCGGTCGCTGGGCGACGAGTTCTCCGACGTCTACGTGTTCAACTTGCGGGGCAACGCGCGCACCCAGGGGGAGCAGCGCCGGAAGGAGGCCGGCAACGTGTTCGACGCCGGCTCCCGCACGTCGGTGGCGATCACCTTGCTGATCAAACGCAAGGACCACACGGGGAAGTCCAGGATCCACTACCACGACATCGGCGACTACCTCTCGCGGGAGCAGAAGCTCGATGCAATCGCTGGGTTTGAAAGCTACAAGAGCGTCCCCTGGACCGAGGTCAAGCCGAACGAGCACCACGATTGGATCAACCACCGAAGCGGTGATTTCGGCACCTTCACCGCGATGGGCGAGGAGCCGCAAGCCATTTTCGCCACGAAGGCGCTGGGCGTGTCCACGAACCGCGACGTGTGGGTGTACAACCATGGGCGTGCAGCGTTGGAAGCAAACGCCAGGCGGATGATCGACTTCTACAACGAGCAGGTGGAGAAGGTCTACACGCCTCATCAGAAGCAGAACGAGAAAGATGTCGCCGGCAAGGTGGCGATCGCCCCGACGAAGATCAAATGGACGCGGGGCCTTCGCACGTCGCTGGCGCGCGGCACCCGATCGACGTTTTCCGAATCGTCGATCGGCATGGCACTGCATCGGCCGTTCTCGAAATCGTGGCTCTACCTGGACTCGATCTGGGCCGAGTACAAACCGACGAAGATCTGGCCGTCGATCGACTACACGAACCTGGTGATCTCGGTCATCGGCGTCCCGGAGCGCAAGGGCTTTTCGTGCCTCATGGCCAACGTTCCGTGCGATCTGCACATGATGGACACGGGGCAGGTGTTCCCGTTGTACTGGTATGAGCAGCAAACGGCGCAGCGCCAGAAGGGCCTGGCCTTCGGCGACGAGGGCGGTGCATCGGACGGTAACGGCTTCATCAAGCGTGACGGGATCAGCGACGTTGCGCTCGAAACCTTCCGCAAGCAGTACAGCGATCCGTCGATCACCAAAGAGGACGTCTTCTTCTACGTCTACGGGATCCTGCATTCGCCCCAGTATCGCGAGCAGTACGAGGCGGACCTCAAGAAGGTGTTGCCCCGCGTCCCGTTTGCCACCGACTTCCGAGCCTTCGAGCAGGGCGGGCGCAAGCTGGCCAAGCTGCACCTGGACTTCGAGACCGTAGAACCGTGGCCCGTGCAGATCGAGGCCAAGCCGCAGGGGGACATGGACCCCTTCACGTACTACCGTGTCGACAAGATGCGGTTCGCATCGGCCGGTGGGCGTGAGAAGGACAAGACCACGCTGATCTACAACCCCCGCATCACCCTCAAGGGGATCCCGGCGGAGGCAGTCGATTACGTGGTCAACGCGAAGAGCGCGATCGAGTGGATCATGGAGGAGTACCAGGACTACACCGAGGGGGAGAGCGCCATCCGCAACGATTCGAACGCCTGGTCCCGCGAGCACGACGATCCCGCGTACATTCTGACGCTTCTGCAACGCGTGATCCGCGTCAGCGTCGAAACGATGGGGATCGTTCGGACCCTCCCGCCGCTGCAAGGTTGAGCGTTGGGCCGTCGCGCCCTCGGAATGCCCGCGCAGGGCACCCGAACGGGCGCGGACGATGGCGGTCAGCGACGCGAGTTCGGCGCGGCTGAGGGGCGGCGGTTGGCTTGGGCCACCCTACCTCCGTGGGTGGTCGCAGGCACTGGCGCGTTTCCCCGCTTCTTGGGTTTGTACTTGCAGGCAGGGAAGTTGGAACAGGAACGAAACTCCCCGTAGGGGCCGTTGCGCAAGACCAAGACCCCTCGTTTGCACGACGGGCATTCTTCCTCCTGCACGACCTCACCATCGGTGTCGGTGATCGACACCGCGCCGTCCTGCTCGAGTTCCCGCAAGAAGCTCGAACGCTGACCCCGTGCCGTGAACATGGCCACGCTGCGCCGTGCCCTGGTCAGGGCCACGTAGAACAGTCGACGCTCTTCCCCGTCAGGGTAGTTGTCCCCGGCGGGCATGGCCAATCCCAGTACCGGGTCGTCAGTGCGCGTGTTCGGAAAGCTCCGGCCGCGTAGAACGCTCAGCATTTCCGGCAAGATCACATAGTCGGCTTCACTTCCCTTCGATCGGTGGACGGTGAGGAACGACACGTCCACCCAGCGCTCGAAGCGGGCCTTGTTGGCCGGGACGTACTGTCGATCGGCGTTGTACCGGCCAAGCACGAAGACCGAAATCTTCCCATCGCGCCCAGGCGGGATGCTGCCGTCCTGGACCCCATGGGCCAGTTTCATCACGAACTGGTCGATGGCGTCGGCCAGCTTTTCCTTGTTGTCCACTTGGAACGCTTGCAGCACGGGGTCGATGGCGGGGGTGACCGACGTCACGCGTTTGCTGATCTGCGCTGGGTTCTTCGACACGAACCGGCTGGACACGTCGCACAGCGCTTGCGGACAGCGGAACGTCTGTTCAAGCTTCAGCACCTGCCCGTGGCCGAACCATTCCCGGAAGCCGGTCATCACCGACACGTCGGCGCCCGCGAAGCGGTTGATGGACTGCCAGTCGTCGCCCACAGCGAACAGGTATCGCCCGGGCTTCTGAACCAAGGCGCGGCACAGTCGGGCCCGAGCCCGTGAGGCGTCCTGGAACTCGTCGGCCATGACCAGCTCGTAGGGCGCCTCGTAACGACCGCTTTCCAGGTGCTCAGCAGCCAGGTTGAGCATGTCCTCGAAGTCGATGCCGTCCTCAGCTGCCAACGCGGCATCCCACGCTTTGATGATGGGCTCGGCGATGTCGAGGAACATGCGGTACCGGTATTTGAACGCATCGTCCGGCAGGGCGTCCAGGCGTTGGCGCAGCGCCGCCACGGTCAAGCAGTTGCTTTTGGCGTGGCTGATGAACGTTCTCAGCAGGTTCACCAGTTCCTCTGGCTCCATGGGCTTTTGACCGCCCGAGGGAATCTCGCGATCCGGGTTGGGATCCAGTTGGATGCCCCGGCGGGTCAGCTCGCGGGACAGGTGCTTGAACACATCGCCGGTGCGGATCTGGTGCGACGTCGTTTCGATCAACGACGTCCCACGTTCCCGATGCAGCTTGCGCTTCCAGTCGACGCCGGCGAGGTAGTCGCCAAAGTGTGGCGGAGCCTTGCCGTTGGCGTCCAGGGCAAAGTGCTCGTGGTACAGCTCGATCCCTGGGTAAAAGAAGTCCGGGCGGTATTGGCGATGGTCTTCGTCGGCGGTCTTGAACTTGTAGCGCTCTTCGTAGCGGTAATCCACGCCGTTGTAAAACAGCCAGTTGGAGAGGGTGGCCTCTTCCTGGCTGCGCACGCGCGTCCCGTCGGCGGTGAGGGTTCGGCCGTTGCCTTGATCGTCCCAGACGTCGGGTGAGCCGTTCGATCCGAACGCAGGCAGATCCTTCCCAAACACGAACCGGAAGAGGTCCCATTGGGTTCGGAAGGTGGCGGAGCGGTCCTTGAGCTGGTCGACGATTTCGGTCAGCTTGCTGATGCCGCCAGCGGTGTCGGTGGCCCAATCCGGGACGTCCGGCTTTTCCTTCGTGGCCTTGCCGATGATGGCAAGGCCCAGGGCGTGGAAGGTTGAGGCTTCCACCGCGACGTCGTTCATGCCGAGCCGCTCGAACGATTTGGCGGCACGATCCGCCAGTTCGACGGCGGCCTGCTTGTTGAAGGCCAGCATAACGATCCGCTTCGGTGCGACGAAGCCCCGGTCGATCGCGTAGGCGGCCTTTGCCACCATGGTGGACGTCTTGCCCGAGCCGGCCGACGCAACGACCTGCACGCGGTTGTCGAAGCAGATCACGGCCCGCGCTTGCTCCTCGCTCAGCGCCTTGCGCTCCGCCCGGTCGAACAGGTCCTTGCAGGCCTTCAACTCGCGCTTCGTATGGGCCTCGTTGAGGGCGGCCCAGTAGGGGCGATGGTCGGTTTCCCATTGGACGAGGGAGCGCTCGATGTCAGCGGCGTCTTTTCCCAGTCTGGCTTGCACGTTGGCCTTCGTCATGCGTGCACGAACGGCCTTCACGTCGATGGACGGTCGGGCCGCTTCAATGGCCGCCTGCACCTCGTGCGTGATCCATCGCCGACCGGCTTCTGCAGCCTGCTCTTGCTGGCTCTTGTCTTCCAGCCAATCGAGCACGGTCTGATGTGCGTCGCGGACGAACGCCACGTCCTGGCGGATTTGCTTCTCGACCAGCGCAGCTTCCGCAGCACTGGTCAAATCGGTCCCTCGGGCGTTGGGCAGCCCGTCCACCTTCACGACCCGCGAGGGGCCAGGGTGGAGTGTGACGTCGGTCCAGAACACGCCCGGATTCACCTGGTACGAGCCGGCGTCATCGACGTTGACGGCGTGCGTTTTTCCATCCACCGTCAACGACAGTTTCAACCCGTCAAGCAAGAGGCGCCAGTCCGGCGATCGTGTCAGTTTTCGGCCCCACGCGGAGGGAGCCCATTCTTTTTTCATTGTCTGCTCTGCAATAACCCCGGAATCCGGTCTCGGTCATGCCCGAGACCCGGTCGCGCCATGATAGCCCGACGCTGCTTTGCAGGCGGGCGACGCACCCCTTGGCCATGCAACGAGCATCTAAATCGCTCGTGGCCACGGCATCGAAAGTTGGTTTTTTCGGTTCCCGGCAGGTCTCAACCCGAACCGTACAGCTTCTCCTCAATGCCCGCATCGAGCCAGGCTGCGAAGCGCTCCACGGTGTTGATCGTGGTTTCGAGGGAGGCTTGGCTGACGTGCACCATGGGCGGTGCCAACCAGGTCCGCGCGTCCGGGTCCAGACGATCGAGCAGTTCTACCTCGCGGGCGTCCAGGAACACCGAGCGCTCGGCGCCTGGTTTCCGGTCGGCGTGCTTGGGCCGGTTGGTGGTGATCTCCAGGTCGTGCTGGATGCTGTTGCGCGTCAGTACGATGTCTTCCAGGACGGCGATGGGCACCGGGCCGTCGCGGAACGAGATCCCGAACGCGTGGCTGAAGATCCGGTTGTAGCCCCGCACCCAACCTCGACGGAACACGCGTTTGCGCTCCTCCTCGGTCAGGTCTCGGCAGTGCAGCTTGTGGCGGGTGTGCAGGTACGCCTGCAACGCCGACGAGAGCATGCACAGGCAGGCATGGCCCAGGACGTCGATCGAATCGGTGGCTTCCTGCCATTCGAGCATGAACGCGGGTTCCGGGTCCTCCGAGTACGGCGGCACAAACGGCTCTTCCTTGTTCTCGATCTTGGTCCGACGATCGACGAAGGGCGCCGACGAACTGGCGTAAAGCTGCCGGATGAAATCCAGGCGGCGGTTCAGAAACCAGGCCACGTCCATGGCGGTCCCCCGATTGGATGTGTTCGAAATGTTGCGCCCGGCGCCTTGACGGCACCGGGTGCCGTGTCCGCTTACGCGGTTGCGCGCGCCTTCTTTTTCTTGACGTATTCGTCAACGAAAGCCTTGATGCCCTCGCTTCGTGGGAAAGCCTTCTTCGCCGCGGCGGGCGCGACGATGCCCGCGTCGAGGAGACTGGCCAGCCCATCCTTCCACCGTGTGAGGAGTTTGTCGTTCAGGAACTGTTCGATCTGCTCGAACGTGGCCACGTTGTCGATCGGCGCGCCGGTAGCCACGTACACATCGGCGACCACCTTGTTCCCGTCAATGGACGGGAGGGGTGTGGTGGCTGCAATGGCGATGATGCGGGCCAGCAGGTCCGCCTCCGTGTCCGTCCCGCCACCCGCGCGCATCGTGCTCATGAACACGTTCATAACGTCGGCACCATACGTGCCGCAAATCAGCAGCGCGTCCTCGCTGTACTTCAACAACAGTTCGGGTTCGGTGTAGCTGGGATGGTAGATCAAGCGGCGATAGCCCTGGGCGTAGGCGCTCTCCATCGACGGCAAGAAGGGCAGTTGCCGGATCGCTTCTGGCACGTCCCAGTCCTTCGATGGCGTCGAGCGGTGGCGCGCCATGATGCGGGCGGCCGGACCGGCGTGCTCGGTCAGCGCCAATGAGGCCGCCACGAGGTCCATCGCGGAATGTTCGGCGATGACGGCGGACCCAAACAGCAACAAGCCGTTCGTACGTTCAGCGAGCGCATCACGCAAAGGTCCAATGAGCGGCGTCGGCAAAGCGTCGGCGGTTCCCATCGGCGTGATCGGTTCTATCGTGGGCCATGCTCCGGAGAACGGCACGCGCGCTTGCAACTCGCCCTCGTCGGTGACGACGCCGATCAGTGCCGTTTCTTCGTCCACGTGCCCGTCCCTGGACGTGACCATGAGCCGGACGTCCTGGTGGAGCATCTCGGGCGTCGGGGAGTCGAGCAGCACTGCGACACGGTGCCCCGAGTCGAGCGCATACCTGCAAGCCGTTTCCAGACGGCTCGCGGTTCCGTCCCAGGATTGCTGGTCGAGTTCGAGAGGGCCGACCACCAGCAACGTACCGCTGGGCACACGATCCAGGCCTGACGACCAGATGCCGTATTCGCCCAGGTCGATGGCGCTGGACCATCCGTTGCCGGCGCGTTCGGCGTAGAGCAGCGCGCCGTCGGTGGCGTCCTCGTACACCTCCAGTAGGGCGTCGATCGCCTTCTGGGCGGTCGCGATATAGACGCCGGGCACGGGACCCGACGGCCAGATCTGCGGGGCCCCGCGGGCGACGACCGCGCCGGGCGGCGACAAGGCGACGAGCAACTCCTGCGGCGACATATCGACCGCGTAGCGCTTCTTCAGGCGGAACACCAGGCGACCGGTCGAGGTGGTGTCCAGCTCGGTCGCGGCGACGCGCTCGGGGAACGCCATGACCTCGGGCCAGTTACGAAGCCCGGGCAATGCTGCGATCAGGTCGAGCGCCTGGCCATGACCAAGGGAGGGGTGCGTGGGCTGCAAAAGGCCGCGGACGAGCCCGGCCAGCAGCTTCAACTGCTGCGTATCCATTGCTTTCTCCTGGGCGGCAAATCCGGTGCACGCTTTGCGGACCGCCCATCGAAAACAAGGACTATGGAATGGGGTAGGTGCGGTGAGACATCGTCTTCGTCATGCCCCGAAGGGCGCGTGCGGCAGGCGACGACAGCCTGCCACCACTATATCAGTAGTACGCGCTCGAATGTGATCCGATGGTCTTCATGTCCTCTCGACGACGGCAAGCGTGCGATGATACGAACCGCGCAATCAGACGGGACGCGTTCGTCATCCTCCAACCGCGCATAGCCGTTCGCGTGGATTATCGTAAAACCTCAAACTCTTTTATGGCAAAGTCCATCGTTCTCGAGTTGCAGGACCTCGCTTCTGACGGCGATCACGACATCAACGATCTGCTCCGCAAGACGCTGGTGGTCGCGACTAAGCTCGAAGTCAAGGAGTTCCGCGCATGGGCTACCGCCGAACTCCACGGATACACCGGAGAGGCTCGCAAGACCCTCCCTCCATATCGCCTCATCCGTGGAGAGATGAGCCTTTATCATCCGACGATGGGGCCTGTTGCTTTTCGGGCCTTGCCGCAGCAGCTATACAATGAACTGGTACTGATCAACGTCACCGAATCCGTGGCCTCGCTTATTCACTTGTTGGACCGTGAGCAGACCGATAACGTTGTTTATGATTTCTCCCCTGAACAAGAAAGGATCCTGAAATCACTGCCGGTTGAGAGCCTAAAGCGCTTCAGGGCGACCCGCACGGTCGCGAAGAACCGGATCATGGCGCTCCTAGATGCTGTGCGGACGACAATCTTGGAATGGGCTCTTACGCTTGAAAAAGATGGCATCATGGGAGAGGGGTTATCATTTTCCGAGAAAGAGAAACGAGCCGTTATGCAGACCTTCAATATCAATAATTTTCAGGGCGTTTTGGGAAATGTGGAAGCCGGTGCTTCGGTTACCCAAACGAATACCCAGCAGGTTATGGCCGCTGATTTTGCGTCCCTCGCACAACATTTGGCGGGCAGAGGGGTCAGTCAGGATGACCTTGACGAGTTGCAGTGCGCAGTGCAGGAGGATCCCAAGCCTCGGTCAATCGAGCACCTCGGTCCGAAGGTCAGCGCCTGGGTCTCTAATATGGTCATGAAGGCCGCTTCGGGCACGTGGAATATTGGGATCGCGGCGGCAGGCGGTTTTTTGGCAGAAGCTCTGGGTAAGTATTACCACATCATTTAGCACCTGATGGAACCGCTGAGCCTTCACCGCGCGATGGGCAACCCCTCCCACTCGGTGGTGTAGCTCGGGGTCTTCGCGTTCTGGCTCATGTGCCAGGCCTGGTGGCCCTTGACGTTCCCAACCCGCAGGGTCCCGCGACCGAAGCGGTCGTTCACGGCATCGAGCGCGGCCATCAGGCGCTCGCGTCGTGGCGCGGGCCCGGCGAACAGGTCGGCTTGCTCGACCGCTCGGTCCGTGAGGTCCAGCAGCATGACGCCCGCCTTGGCGTACTTGAAACCAGGCTTGTACAGGCGGGCCAAGCCGGCCAGCGCGGCTTCCACCAGGCGTAGGGTGTCGCCCACCGGGACGGCGAGCGGCACCACCACCGCGGCGCTGTACTGCTTGTCCTGCTTGCGGAAGGGCGAGGTCTGGATGAACACGTGGACCTGGCCTGCCTTCAACCCCTGGCGTCGCAGGCGCTCGGCGGCGGTGGCGGCGAAATCGCGCACGGCGATCGACAGGTCCTCTTGCAGCAGCACCGGATGACCGAACGAGCGCGAGCAGATGATCTGCTTCTGCGGCTGGGCCTCGGCCTCGAACCCGTAGCAGGCGATCCCGTTCAGCTCGTGGACCGTGCGTTCGAGCACGACCGAGACGGTGGACCGGATGAACGACGGGCTGGCCCGCTTCAGGTCCAGCGCGGTGGCGATCCCGTCGGCGACCAGGCGCTCCCGCAACCGGCGGCCGACGCCCCAGACCTCGCCGACCTCGACCAAGCCCAGCAGCTCGTTGCGATCGCGCTCCGGCAACGCGGTCAGGTCGCACACCCCCGACCACGGGCGCCCGACGTTCTTCTTCGCGATGTGGTTGGCCATCTTCGCCAGGGTCTTCGACGGAGCGATCCCCACGCAGGTGGGAATCCCGATCCAGCGCAGCACGCGCTCGCGCATCAGTTGGCCGTAGACCGTCAGGCTCCCGGCGAGGGTGCCCATCCCGGTGAGGTCCACGAAACACTCGTCGATGCTGTACACCTCCTGCACCGGGCTGAACTGGCCGAGGATGGCCATCATCCGGGCGGACATGTCGGCGTACAGGGCGTAGTTCGACGACAGGGCCACCAGGCCGGCCTCCTGCACCAGGTGGCGGATCTGGAAGAAGGGCACGCCCATCTTGATCCCCAGGTCCTTCGCCTCCTGGGACCGTGCCACAGCACAGCCGTCGTTGTTCGACAGGACGATGAGCGGGCGGCCGTTTAGCGCGGGCCGGAACACCCGCTCGCACGAGCAGTAGAAGTTGTTCCCGTCGACGAGGGCGAAGGTCGGCATGGCTCAGGCCCACGTCCGGACTTTGGTGGCGAGCACTTGGCGCAGGTTCCAGGTCACCACGCCCCACACGGTCATTTCCTGGGCGTCGGAGAACACGATCGGCGGGTACGCTGGGTTGGCGGCCACGAGCTTGACCACCCCGGCCCGGCGGTACAGGCGTTTGACCGTGAACTCCCCATCGACGCACGCGAGCACAATCAGGCCGTGCTTCGGTTCGATCGAACGGTCCACCACCAGCTTGTCGCCGTTCCAGATTCCGGCCCCGCTCATGCTGTCGCCCTCGACGTTGAACAGGAAGGTCGACAGCGGGTTGAGCACCAGGACGTCGTTCAGGTCGATGCGACGCTGGGCGTGATCCTGGGCTGGGCTCGGGAAGCCCGCCGGCACGCGCGAAAGCGCCTCGACGATGAAAAGAGCGGCCGGGTCCTCGGCGAGGGGGACGGGGTGGTTCATGGTGATGCAAATACTGTATGGATATACAGTCTAGCAGGTGAGATTGCCGTTGGGGAGTTCGACGTGATCGCGACATCCCTGTGGCACCGGAGCTTTTGATTACAATCGTCGGACATAGGATGGGGCTGACGACACGGCTTGGCAGCCCCGTAATGCGTGCCGTTGCGCGAGGGCGGGAGAATCCTGTGCGCTGCGGGGGCGCCCAAAACGACAATAGACGGGAGCGGTTTTGAGCATTCAAACGGTTTCGGGGTCGCAGTTCGCCAGAATGTTTTGCCTTCGCCCAACGCAATACGCATGGTTTTTGGGGGCCGGTGCCTCAGCCGCTGCCGGAATACCAACCGGCTACGCGATGATCACCGACTTCAAAAGACGGATCTTTTGCGAGCTGTCTGGCGCCAAGCTCAAGGAGGTTGATGCTGACGATCCGCTTTGGATTCAGCGCATCGACGCGTTCCTCGCGTCACGATCGGTCCTCCCGCCGCCGAACGATCCGACGGAGTACGCCGCGGCATTTGAGGCGGTCTACCCAACGCCGCAGGACCGGCGAAACTACATCAGCTTGGCGGTGCAAAAGGGCACGCCGTCCTACGCGCACCGGGTGCTTGCAGGGTTGATCACCACCGGTCGCGTCCCTTGCGTGTTCACGACCAACTTCGACAGCCTGGTGGAAACCGCGGCGACGGTGACGGACCAACTTGTGGCTCCCGATGACCGCGCGAATCTATCGGTCTCGGGTATCGACAACGCGGAACGTGCGATGCACGCTCTGGGCGAGAGCCGCCCGCTCTTGGCGAAGATCCACGGCGACTATCAGTCGGTCAGCCTGAAGAACACCACCGACGAACTGCGCGAGCAAGACGCGCAGATGCGTACGGTCCTGACAAGTGCTTGCGGGCGGTATGGCCTGGTCGTGATCGGCTACAGCGGACGCGACGCTTCCGTGATGAATGCTCTGAACGATGCTCTGGCCCAGCCCACGCCGTACCCCGCGGGGATCCATTGGGTAGCCCGATCGGCCGACGGATTGTTGCCAGACGTCCAGGCCTTTCTCGAGGCCGCAGTGGCCAAGGGCGTGCGGGTCACGGTCGTCGAGTGTCAGACGTTCGACGAGTTGGCGGCAGACATTGCCGATGGTTCGACGTGGCCGCAGCAGCTCGACGCCCACATCGGATCGTTCGCTCCGCCCAGCGTGGTTAGACCGGTGCCGTTGCCAACCAAGGAGCACAGCGCTTTCCCCATTCTTCGTTGCTCGGCCATCCCAGTGCTGGAGATGCCGAAGGTGGCGAGGCGCATCACGCTGGAGCGGAGCGTGACCACGCCGGATGCTCGTCAGATGCTCAGGGACGCCGACGTGTGGGCGATCGTCGCCAGCAGAGGAAAGGAAATAGCCGCGTTCGGGAATGACGAAGAGCTGGCTCGTGCCTTCGCACCAGCGGGCGGGCGGCTCGACGGTACGGTCAACCTGGCACCCGCCGACGACAGTTGGGCGCTCGGACTGCTATACGACGCCTTGACGCGAGCCGTCTGCCGAAATCGGCCGCTGAGGGTGCGCTGGCGGCGCAGTGGTCATGCGGTGATGGTTCGAGGTGACTCGGACAAGGAAACGCCCGAAGCTCGGGAGGCGCGGCTGGCCCGGCAAGCCAAGCTGCGGAACGCGTACTCGAGCGCGCTGTACGGGAAGACCCCGCAGGGATACCCGTTCCAGGAAGGGGTAGAGCTTCACCTGGAGCAGGCTGCCGATCGTTGGTGGTTGACGTTCGAGCCAGCCACCTTCGTCGACGTCCCCTATCCCGAACCCACGCAGGATCGGCCCGACGCCGAGACGAGCCTCGACCGTCCGCGCTTCGTTGACCCCACCATCGACTGGCGGCGGGAGCGATGGGCTCAGCGCTACAACCACGTTTGGTCGGCCATCATCGACGCGTGGGCCGATACGTTGGCCGGCGATGGGAGCCGCGTTCTGCTGACGACCGGCGTTCCCCAGGACGAGGGCATCGACGCCGTGTTCAAGGTTTCGCCCATCACGGCGTGGAGCCGTCCGAGCCATGAGCATGCGTACTTCCAAAGGAACCAGTAACGATGGACTACAACCTTTCGAAGGCGCCATCGTTTTCCTTGCTGGACGAGCCGGCTCTTACGTTTAGCAGCGAAGACACGGACCTCGATGAGAACCCGCTGCGCGGCCTTTTGCGTTTCGGTGCCTACAACGGCAAGACATTCCAGGGGTACACCCCGGAGCTTCGCGTCGCGACGATCGCCCCTGCGTCAGGCTGGCCGAAGCTCCGAGACCTGGTGAACACCATCCGATCGGGCCACGAGGCGAGCGACCGGCGCAACTACGTGCCGTCGTTTCCCGGATTTGAAAACCTGTTTCGCGTTCCGCTCGTTGCAGGACCGAAGGACGTGCACATTAAGTGGCCCGACGATCTCATGGCCCTTGCGCGCACCGGGGCGCCCCATGAGCGGTTGTTTTCGGCGATGTCGGAAGCCATGGCGCGTCTGGATGCGTTGCACGATCAGTTTGATGTCGTCTTGGTACATCTCCCTGATGCGTGGGCAACTGCATTCACGGCCAACGGATTCGACGCTCATGACGCGTTGAAGGCCCTTGGAGCCCGGTACGCCATCCCAACGCAGGTCATCAACGATCGTGTTTTCACATTCCGGCTCAAGGCGTCGTTGGCCTGGCGCCTGGCCATCGCGCTCTTCACCAAGGCGGGCGGCATTCCCTGGAAACTCGCGCCGATGGCCGGTGTGCCAGAAGACACGGCCTATATTGGTCTCGCCTACGCGTTGCGTGGCGACCCCAAGTCCGCACAGTTCGTCACATGCTGTTCGCAGGTTTTCGATGCGGACGGGGGCGGCATGCAGTTCGTCGCTTTCGAGGCCAAGGAGCAGGTGGCGGATCCGCGCGAAGCACGGCGTAACCCATTTCTCAGCCGAAGCGACATGCGGGCGGTCATGGCGCGTAGCCTGAGCCTCTACCTTGGGCGTAATGGTGGACGGCTGCCGCGACGTCTCGTCGTCCACAAAACGACGTCGTTCAAGGACGAAGAACTCCAAGGCGTTTTCGACGGCCTGTCGACGGTTCCAGAGGTGGAGTGCATCGAGATCGGCAGCAGCGCCACCTGGCGTGGCGTGTGGCTGAAGCAGGGGAAGAAGGGCGGACCCAAAAGTGTGCCTGATCGAGCGCCGGTGCCACGGGGAACTGTCCTCACGCGAACGGACCGGTCGGCGCTCTTGTGGGCGTCGGGCAATGCCCCGTCGGCAGCGCTCAGCGGGGCATTGTTCTTCCAGGGAAGCAAGAGCATCCCACGCCCGCTCAACATCATCCGGCACGCGGGCAGCGGACCGCTGGAAGTGGCTGCGTTGGAGACCCTCGCGCTGACGAAAATGGACTGGAACAACGACGCGCTGTACGACCCGGTTCCGGTGACCATTCGCTATTCGCAACGGCTGGCGCGGACCATTGCCAACGTCCCAGATCTTCCGGGGCATGCATACCCTTATCGCCTCTTCATGTGACTTCTATGTCGAGCCTGACCTCACGCGATCGTCGATGCCTGGAACCGTTCCTCGACATGGGCAGTGGCCTCGTGCTCAACTTCTCCGACCGAACGATGGGTGAGTTTTTCCAGGAGGAAGTTGGCCTCAACATCTATGACGAGAAGTACCAGTTCAAAGGCACGTCCAAGGCCAAGCGGATGCGCGCATTCTGGGAGCTGGAATCCGACCACACGGTCGCTCGGGCGCTCGACGCGCTGATCGAATGGGGTGAGGAGTTTCGATGCTTGCCGGACGACCCGCAACAGCGGGCCGCCGTCGAAGCAATCATTGCCCGGCTGAAACTCAGCAGTCCGGTCCCCGAGGTTGATGCCTTTACGGCGAGCGTCAACGCGCTGGACTTCACCGCTGCGGCGAAGCATATTCGGGCCGCGATCGAGGCGAACGAGCCCGCCACGGCTTTGGACCGCGTGCACGTCTTCATGATGAAGTTCTTGCGGACGCTCTGCGAGCGACGCGGCATTGCCGTTACGCGCGAGAAACCGCTGCACAGCCTGATGGGCGAGTACGTGAAGCACCTGCGTGGCGCCGGCCAGATCGAAAGCGAAATGACCGAGCGGATCCTCAAGACCAGCATCTCCACCCTGGAAGCGATGAACGCGGTGCGTAACGACCAAAGCCTGGCGCACGACAACCCCATGCTGAATCACGACGAGGCCGTTCTGATCGTCAGCCACATCGGTGGTCTTGTCCGTTTTCTCAAAACCATCGAAGCGAAGACTCAGGCCAGCCAGTCATGACCACCCAGAAGACCTCCAAACGCGGCGAGTTCAACCCCAACTGGCCAGTGCCCGACGAATACCTACTGGAACTGGGGCGCATGGTGAGCGTGTGGGGTTCCCTCGAATCGACGACGGCGGTCGCGATCTCGAAACTGGCCGGCTACGAGTCGCCGACCGACATCCGCGCGTTGGCGATGGTGGCACACAGCAACTTCCAGCAGCGGGTGGACATCGTAAGCTCCCTGTGCGGACAGCTCGTGGATCAGGTGCCTCATTTAAAGGACTACGAGGCCGTCATCAAGAAGGTCCGGGCAGCCCAGGCGGGGCGCAACAAGTACGCGCACAACGCGCTGTCTCTGGACGAGGATGGTCTGGTTCACATCGCATACATGTCGGCCCGCGGCACCTTCAAGACCAACGTTGAGATCGTGCGGGTCGCCGACATCAAGGAGGTCACCGCCAAGATCCACGAAGCGGCGGTGGCGCTGCATGGATTGATCACCAATACCGCGACCAAACCCATGTGGGAGCGCTGAGGCTCAGCAACGTGTTCGCCGCTGTCTGCGAAGACGCTCCATTTCGACGTGGAGCTGATGGTGCTTCGTCGCGATGCTGTGCAGCCGGATGTATTCCACGTCCTCCCAAAACCCGATGATCGCTGTGGCGAACCGATCGAGCAGCTCGCGAGGCAACAGCGCCTGCTCGAACGATGGCGGGGGCGGCGGGCCCACGGGTGGGTTGTCGTCGGACCAGGGGAATGGGGCCGACGACCAGTTGGGCCATAGCTCCCGGTTGCTGCGGAACAGAGCAATGGCGGACCGCCCGTCTCCGTGACGGCAAGCGTTGCCGACCCGTTGCAGCAGGTCCAGGTCCGCGAAGCTGGGGAAGGCGGTGAGGGCGATGCCTCGCAGTTCGAGCAGGAGATCGCTCAACTCGGACAGGCTTCCATCGCGCGCTATCCGGCGTTGGCGCACGCTCTGGGGCCCGGGCACGATGCAGGCGTTCAACCAGTTGCGGAGCTGACGCTCCCAGAGCGACTGGATGGAGAGGCAGAACGCCTGGATGGTCGCCTGCAACAGGGCTTGCCCGTCGGCGACGGCGAACATCCAGCCGCCCTCTTGGGTGGTGGCCCAGCGCTCGATGTCCGCGTCGATCGCGGCGAGGGCCGGGTGCACCACGTCGTTCAGGAACGCGCGGACCCGCGGACAGTGCAGGGCGAGCTGGACGTCCTCGAACTCGAAGCGGGTGTCCCAGCGGTGGGTGTCGACCGTGGTCATAGGCGTTTGCCCAAGCGGAACGTTCGAAGGCAGCGCTTCCACCACGTCCCTTTGGGGTAAGGGGACGGCAGGTCTCGAAAGCGGCGGGTAATGCGGCTCTCGGTGTCGTCCAGGAACAACCTCAGCCCCACGTTGCCTGGGCGCGGGTCCGTTTCTTCGAAGATCCGATCGAAGTCCGCGTGCTCCACCGGGTCCGGGCGACCGTCGGGCCACTTTGCGAACGCGTGGACGATCACGGCGGAATGCGGTTCGATCCCGCCGGTGCGCTGGGCCCGTGGGGCGGCGACCGGTTCGCGGTAGTAGGTCGGCTGGTGGTACGCGTCGCCTTGGAGCGCGAGGTAGAACAGGTGGCGCCAGTGCTCCTCGTGGTCGTCGGCGATCCGGCGGTGGACCTTCACCCCGATCTCGCGCTTCAGCGCCTTGTAGGTTTCCAGGTTGCGGGCGGCCGTCAGCCAGTTCAACCGGCTGGGCGGGACCGGGGCGGTCTGGGCCCCGTTGTCGGTCAGGGCGTTGTACGCGCGTTCGAGCGCATGCACGGCCTGGTCGAGCAGCGCCGCGCTTTTTTGGTAGCGCAACGGGCGGGTGATGGCGAAGACCGAGATGAGCACGGTCACCACCGGCACGGCACCCGCCAGCAACCGCAGCTCGCCTTCGGTGAGGTGCTCGATGAACGACATCGCCGCGGTCCAGGCGTGCGACAACCACGCGATCATGCCCGACCTCCGGGAGCGGGCACGCTCAACGCGACGGGCGCCAGGTCCACGCTCAGGCGGTACTCCATGAGCTGGACGCCCGGGGCGACCTTGCCGGCGTATTTGAGCTTGTCGCTGATCGAGTTCGCCACGATCACGCCGGACACGGTCTTGCCCTTGGCCACGTGGTGCTCGATCCAGCCCATGTAGCGCTGCACCTGACCCAGCGCGGCGTCCGGGCCTCGGCCCAGTTTCAGCTCGAACACCACGAAGTTGCCATCGCGGTCCAGGAACACCAGGTCCGCGGGCCCGCAATCGGTCTGGTACTCCACACCGTCACGTCCGTCGGCGTCGACGAACAGGGTCAGCGGGCCGTGTGCGGTGGTGCTGGGCGGGTTGCGCGCCAGGTAGTCGCGCAGGTGGCTTTCTAGGGCGAATGCACCACCCCCGAACCCATCGCCCACCGGCTCCGCGGCGTCGATGTCCGGAGCGGCGGGCACCTCCTCGGTGGAGTCGTCCACGCGGCGCACCTTCAACCCGTCGAGTGTCTCCTCGATCGCCCACAGGCCGTGCTTGTCCGGGTCGTACCACACCACCTTGCCGCGCCCGGTGGCGAACAGGAAGTCGTACCGGCCGTTGGCCAGGCGGGCCCTCTTGTTCTCGGGGTAGCCGACCCGGCCGACCCGGTTCACCGTGCAGATCGCGATCTGGCAGTTCACCGTCCCCTCGTTCAGGTCGGGGTGCTCATGCGCCAGGATCTGCTTGATCTCCGCGTTGCTGGTCTCGCGACCGAGCGGCCGCACCGCGTCACGGATGAGTTGCCAGATTGGCGGGCGTGGGGTGGTGGGGGCGGTGCTCACGGCTCGGGTCCTCGCGTTGGTCGTGTCGCCGGGCGCCACGCCCAGGCAGGCACCGATTGAACCACGTCGCGTCGTGCGGGCACCAGCGGAAAAGTGTTGCTCTCTCGCGCTGCGCGACACCCCGGGGGCGTAGGCCCGGGCAGGAACCACGGTGCTGACGCCAACGAGGCCGTAGGCACCGGGGTTCGCGCGCAGGAGCCTCGGGCTCCGAGGAAGGTGACAGGGGGCACGGTCGGTCCGTACGGGAAAAGGGGTGCTTCCGAAGCACCCCTTCGTCGTTCCGCCGCCGGACCACCCTGTTAAACCGGCGGCACCACCGCCATCATTGTCGACAGGTCGATCACGACCGCGTTCTTTTTCGGTACCGCGATCACCGGCTGCGTCGCGGGCGGCACCGTCACGACCTCCGGCACCGCGCGGAGCTGTTCCGGCGTGAACGTGCGGTGCCCACCGGTCCACTGCTTGCCACGGCGGCGCAGGAAACGCCACGTGCTCGGCGCGTTCAGCAGGGCCTTCACGCGGACGTGGTCCGCCGGGTTCTTCGCACGCACGACGTAGCCCGACGCCCAGAGGAAGCGCCCGCCCAGATCCGCCGGCGTCACGTCCAGCACGTCCATGGGGCCTTTGGCCATGCACGGCACGAGCAGCAGGCGTTCGTCCGGGGCGAACGCATAAAACCCCTGCTTGCGACCGTAGGCGTACCATGCCTCGTAACTGCGCAGATCGCCCCCGTCGCGCGCCAGCAGCAGCGCCGAGTGATCGCGGAACCAGTTGAGCACTTCGGGATTGAGCGCCGCTTCCGCGATCAGCTTCAGGTCCTCTCCATACGGGAAGAGCAGACGGTCCGACGCGAGGGCATCGGCCAGCGTCTTGACCTTGGTGAGCTTCAGGAACAGCGGCGCGTCGGCCACCGGCAGGCGTACCGCGCGCCCGTGGCGGTTGACCGCCTGCACCGCGTCACCGTCCACCGTGCCGTTCTGTACGATGTACGCCCCGTTGGCGTTGGTGTTGACTCCCACCAGCACATCGGCGAGATCGCCCACGGTGAGGGCTTTCGGGTCGATCGCGTCCCCGGGCATCGCCGGGTCCAGCGCCCATGCGGCCGGGCCCATCGCTTCGTCTTTCTGGCGGAACGCCACCGTCCACGGGGTGTCGCTCTCGTGGGGCATGTCCGTGCGGAACAGCACCGGCGCCTGAGTGGCGGGGCCCGTCACCACGATGGCGGTCAGCACGCTCGCGCCCAGCGGTCCGAGGAAGACGCGGCGATGCTCGAAGTCCACGACCGAGCGGACGCGCGGGCGCAGCAGGTTGCGCAGCGCCGTCCCCGCCTTGGTGCGCATCCATGCGTTGGGGGCGATCACCACCGAGCGGGTGGACTGGGTTTGCGCCTGCTCGATGAAGGCCTGATACAGGTCGGTCATCCCCTTGGCGCAGGTGCTGAACGATGCGCGGACACGGGCGGCATAGTCCTTCGGCAGCTTGCCCAGCCCAACGTACGGCGGGTTGGCGATCGTCACGGAGAACGTGCGGTCCGACCACCCGGCGAACAGGGCATCGCCAACGCGGGCGTTGAGCTCGGTGGTCACCCCGTGCTCGGCGAAATACGAGCGGTAGAGCGCGCGGAGGTCCTCCACCGCCTGACCGTCCAGATCGCCCACGAAGAGCTTGGCCTCGGCCCAGCGCGCGACCTGCTCGTGCGTGAATCCGCGGGCCAGCCATTCCGCGATGATCGCGAACACCAGCGACCCGCGACCGCAGGACGGTTCGAGCACCGTCTCGTGGGGCTGCAGACGGGCCAGCTCCACCATCGACGACGCCAGCTCGAACGGCGTGTAGACCACCCCGCCGACCATGCGACCCTGGGCGTCCAACCCCGACGCGCGGACCAGTTCGGCGATGCGCGCGTACACCGCCGGGATCGTCATGGGGGCGACGGCGGCGTCCACCGGAGCAACCACCACCGTGGCCACCGGCTCGGTCGGTTCGACCACGTGTTCCGCTTGCTCGGCGGCCGGTTGCTCCACCGGTTCGGCGAGGCCCGCAAACCAGTCGGAGGCGATGAGCTGGCGATCGGCCACGGCGGTCGTGTAGGCCTGCACCATTTCCGGGTTGGAGATGCTCGGGCACCCGGCGACGCAGGCCTTAATCGACGACCAGTCCACGGCCTCGAACACCGCACGGACCTCGGCGACCTGGGTGCGGTCGGTCACGCGCACGAAGCGATGGGAGTTTTGGCTCAGGTGTTTGGCGTCGAGGTCCTTCACCGCGCCGGCGTTGACCCCGATGCGTTGGATCGCGAAGTCCGCGGTGTCGCACTGGGCGTACGGCACGAACGCGAAATCCGCGTGCGTGGTGGGCAGCACGGTCAGCGGGCGCTGCTCGTCGCGGCGCTCCCAGACCTGGAATACCGTGGGCACCTTCGCGGGTCCGCCCTCGAATACAAACGCGTCGAGCGGCAGCACCTCCTCGTGGACGAGGTGGAACGCGCGGTCGAGCTGGTTCTGGACCGACGGCTTTTGCCACGAGCGCGGCACGATGAACGCGATGCGTTCGGCACCCAGTTCTGCGCAGCGGTTGAAGAACGCCACGTCGTGCTTGAACGGCGGGTTGCCGACCACCACCAACGGGCGATCGTCACCGTCGGCGGTGGCCGGCGGCGTCCAGTTCAGGAAATCCGCCTGAACGGCCCCCGCGCACTTCGGATCGAGGTCCACCCCAAGGGCGTCCTCGGGCAGCAGCGACAGGAACGCCCCGGTGCCGCACGACGGCTCGAGCCAGCGCACGTCGTGCGACCAGCGATCACCGAGGTGGTCGGCGATCAGGTCGGCCAAAAGGCGTTGAGCGAGTTGGGGGTTGGTGTAAAACTGGTCGAGATCACGACCGATGGAGTGCTTGGTCTTCACGAGGTCCGCTCCGGAGTGGGTGGACCTCTACTTTTTTCTCCCACACCTCCAAACCTGAGTCGCTCGACCCCCGGTCGGCGGCGCGGGTCACGACTCAAGCCCGGCGCCGACATCGACCACGGCTAAAATGCTCCGACGTACAAGGAGCGAGCTGGGCATGGCCACGAAGCGGAAGAACGAGAACGACTGGGAAAGCGTCCGGGGGCGGGCTTGGGCGAAATGGGTGCGTACGACGGCGGAGCGGATCATCAACGAGGACCCGGGGTTACCGCCTGGCCAGGCGTCGGCCAACGTCCGCAAGCACCTCGACGAGGAACTGAACAAGGCGAACGTCGCCCACAAGAAGCCGGCTAACGCGGCCCGGGGCCCGGACGGGCGCCGTATCGTGTCGGCGCGCGAAATGGACCGTCTGGTTGGTCGGGGAGGTAACGGCTGGTCCCGCTGGGAAGCGGGCGAGATCGTGCCCGGGCGGGCAAGAATCGACGAGCAGGAGAAGGCGACCGGCGACGCCACGCTCAACCGCAAGTTCTGGGAAGTGGTCGACGGGGTGGTTCCGGGCGCGTTGCAGTTCTGGAAGGTCGGCCCGTGTCGCGACGACCAGGACCGGCCTTTGCCGTTGTGGGCGATGATGCAGGGCATCACCGGGCGCGACGCGCTTTGGCTTCCCGTGCTTCGCTACCGCGAGGGAGCGTCGGACGGTCACCGGTCCGTGGCAGAAGTGTGCGAGCTGGATGGGGTGGCGTTCCACACGGAGGCCGGGACGTCGAAGACCGACGACCTGTCACGGGGGCTGCGAGCCTGGTTCGTCCCGGATGTACCGCCGAATGAAGAACCCACGGGTCTGCTGGATCGCAACGAGAAGTACCACGCGGACGTGTTGTCCCGCTTCACCGGTCAGGGGTTCATGCGGGCGATGCTGATCGGTTCGTCGACCGATCACCGCAAGAATCCGGACCGGCAGGATGAGGTCGTGCCGCCGGCCGTGCCCCCCGACGAGGGCTATCTGTATGTGGCGGAAGCGCTGGTGTTGGCGGTGGCGACCAGCATCAGCGCGGGCGAGCGCCAAGGCCTTGAATGGCGGAAAGACTACTTTGAGGAGCGGGTGTTCCACGTCCTGCGGGCCGTGCGACCGCGCGTCCTGGCCTACGCCGCACGGTTCGGCGTGGAGGCGGGCGTGCGTCGCTGGCTCCGGCGCCTACACAGCGACTATCTGGACCGTAACGGCTACGGTTTCACCCCCGCGCCAGCCGACTTCGTGGGCAAGGATCCGGAGGAGGTGGCATTCCGAGGGGCGCGGAAGAACCGCCCCCTGGGCGCGGCTCGGTACTCCGCCAAGACGCGCGTGACCACGCCGACCACCACGTCCAGCGACTGATCCCCCGCTGGCCCGGCCCCCCCACCGGGCGAAGCCGTCCTCCCTCGGCAACGACCCGATGGGAGCGACGGGAGCAGCCCCGTCTTGGGGTTCGCGTGCCACCGACCATCCCAGCTTCACCCGCTCCCTTGATCCCCGCCCGGAGGCGTGAGCGATCCTGCTTTCGCCCTCCGGGCCGTCGGCGTCCTGGCACCCCGATCCTCATCCCACGCGTGAGTCGTAACCCATCGGGTCGCACGGACCGCGCACGGCTCAGCACATCCCAGACTCCCCCTCAAACTCGGCTCCGTGGTTCTGCGGCAACGACGACCGCGTACCGCAGCGCGATGGCCGAACTGAGTCTTGGCCCTCCGATCGCGAAGCAATGGTCAAGACCCAGCGACCGGCTGAAGCCCGACCACACTTGACCCATCCGTCCCACACACAGGAGCAAAAGCATGTCGAACCGACCGCGCATCGAGGGCACCACCGAACGAACGACCAAGACGGTCAAGCTGCCCTTGGTCGATGTTCTCCCACTGATCCGCGCAGCCGGGTGTCACGCGGCGTGGGTCGCCCAGTTTCTCGTTCCGCAGGAGTTTTTCGACGCCTGCTCGTGCTCGGTGGACGAGGGGGGCGAGGCCACCTTCGACTTGTTTGCCCAACGCCTCTGGACCACGTTGATGTTCGGCTTGTTGATGGGCCGTGCGCAACCCACGATCGTGCTCGCCATGCCTGAGCTTGCGGAGGAGGTGGCTGCACCGTAAAAGACCACGCCGCGATGTGTGAAATCTTGTTGCATCTCAATCAGTAATCGATCACCGACGAGGAGTTCGCAGCGATCAGCTCGGAGTTGCGACACATGCTCGGGAGTCTGAACTTCCAGCTCGCGCCGATGGCCGACGCCTAACCCATCCGCATCGCCCAGCGCTTGAGTCGTGCGCCGCGCTGGGCGACCCCCGACTCACGACTCAACCAATGCGGACCCCCTCGCGATACTGAGCCCATCGCGACCCCACACCCACGGAGCACCCCATGACAACCACCTTCGCCAACGCCTCCCTGTGCTGCGCAGCGTTTTTCGGCGACCTCGACGCGATCCGCGCGCACCTCGACGACGGGGCGGACATCAACGGCACGACCATGAACAACGCTGGCGAAGCGCTCACCCCGCTGATGTGGGCCAGCGCCGGCGGCCGCATCGAAGCGATGTATTTCCTGCTCGCGCACGGAGCATCGCCCACCTTCACCGACCCGCAAACCGGTGTGACCGCGTTGCACTGCGCAGCGATGGCCAACCAGCCGGAAGCGGTGGCGGTGCTGATGGTCCACGGCGCGGACCGCCACGCGACGGCGGACCACAACCGCGGCACCGAGCTGGTGAAGCCCATCGACCTGACACGGCCCGGCACGGCGGCGCACGCGCTGCTGAACCGCTGAACCCTGAATCGTCCCAACCACCACCAAGGAGCCTGCCATGACGATCAACCTCGACCCGATCCCCACCATCGACGTCCTCGAAGCGGCGATCCGTGCCGGCGACGGCCACACGGTCCGCACGCTGCTGCCGCTGGTGCCGGAGGCCCGCGACCACCGCGACGAACACGGGCAGGGCCTGCTGCACCTCGCGGCGCGCATGGGCAACAACAGCATCGCATACGCGCTGCTCGAACACTCGTTCGACCCGGAGGCATCGGACGCCAACGGAGAATCCCCGGCTGATGTGGCCGCCGCGTACGGAAACATGGGGGTGATCTACAACGTGTTGGCCGTGGAAGCGGTCTTCCCGCACGTGGATGCGATGCGCGCGGCGCTGGAAGCCCGCGACCTGGACGCGTTGCAGGCCGCGATCGACGAATGGCAGTACCAGCAGTCCTCGCTCGAGCGCCATGGGCTCGAAATGGGCATCACCTCGCCCCCGGATCTGCGCGAACCGCTGGGCCGCTTCTGGTACGGCGAAACGCTGGAAGCGACGGCCGAACGCATCGGTGGGGAGTTTGGCGCCGAAGCGCTGGCCCTGCTGATGACGCTGGACGGTTCCGGCTGCATCCATGTGGAGGACGACGACCAATAACCCAACCACCGATCCATTGCTGACCAATCACCCGTTTTCACACCAAGGAGCTTGACCATGACCACCCAGATCCAATGCACGTCCGCTGAGCTTCCGAACCTCATGCCGTTGCTCGCCACGCTGACCGACTTCACGCTGAACGTGATCCCGGCGGCGATCACTACCGCCGCACAGGCCGCGCAGGCGGTCGTACAGTCGGCGGTTCCTGCTCCGGTTGCGCAGGTGGCAGCACATGTTGCCCCGGTGGAGCAATCGTCGACCATGAGCACCACGGAGGTGATGGACCTGTTTGACTACGCCACGCCGCAGTCGGTGCACGACCTGATGGAGCGTGCCGAGATCCCGGTCGTTCAACGCGGGCGCACCAACCACTACGACCGTGCCAAGGTGCTGGCCCTGAAGAAGCTGTACAGCGAGACGTTCAGCCTGTCCGAAGCGTCGGAGCTGGTGGGCTACAAGAACCCGTCGGGCCTGCTGCTGCACATCGGGCAGCGTCGCATCACGCCGACGATGGTGGCGGGCCACATGCGCTTCCGCGTGAAGGACCTCGAGCAGTTCGAGAAGCTGCGCGGCCCGGTCCGCCGCCGCTGGTAAGCCCGGCACCACCACCCACATCACCGCAGTTCCAGCACCGCCCGCACCACCCGTATCACCCAGCGCCACGGCGCTCCTCCTCGCGACACGTCCGGGTCCTACCGGAGAGATCGCCCCGGTTCGTCGGGGGCACCCCACCGTCCCACGCATCCCCCAACGCCAACCACCGGGAGACCCCCATGGCCATGCAGAACCGCGTCCTCGGCACGCCATACGCGCGCCGTCCGATCGACCCGATCGCCGTCCAGGCGTCGGCCGCTCGCTCCGTTTCCATCCCCATGCCGCCGCACGGGGTCCCGTACGACTACTACGCGGCGGCGTACCTGCTGGCGGTGCAGACCGCCAACCAGCGCGGGGCGGTGCTCGCCCTCGACCTGGTGCGCAAGGCCCACACCGTCGACCTGCTGGGAATGGCGCTGTTGGGCGACCTGGCCGCCGGCGAGATGGTGGGGGTGCGCGAGACCTTGTCCTCGCCGTTGGCGGTGGAGCACCTGCACCGCGTCCGCTACCACCAGAACGACCAGGGCGGGGCGTTTGTCGCGTTCAAGGACCTCACGCCGCTGCACGTGGTGGCCCTGCACGGCATGGCGAAGTTCGTCCGTCCGCTGCTCAAAGCGGGGGTGAATCCCCGTGCGCGCACCGCGTGCGGCAAGACCGCTCGCGACCTGGCAGAGCGCCGCGGCCACCACGCGGTGGTGAAAGCCCTGACCGCCCGGGGCGCATGAGGGCCGCCCCCCGTTGAGTCGCGCCGCGCGTTTTCGACGAGCGGTCCGCGACTCAGCGGGGGAGGCCCGAGCCTGGACACTGAACCGGTCTCAACCAATCCACGAGGACACCACCATGCGCTACACCCCCATCGAACGGATCAACGCCACCCGCACGGCCAGCAAGGATCTGAGCTGGGACACGGGCACCTTGCTGTCGTGGACGACCTCGACCGTCGGTCTGGATCAAGCGGCCGAGGACAACCTGCCGATCGTCAATCGCTTGGTCGACGAACTGTTCAGCGGTCTGGGTGACTCGGGCGCTCCGCCCCGCAAGCTGATGGCCGGCCGTTTCAAGACCGTGGCGAAGCACATCGGCGCCGGCTCCCGTTGCTGCATCACGTTCGACATGGTGCTGCGCGCCAGCGCGACCACGTGGGCCTACAAGGCCACCTTCAGCTCCGGCTGCATCGAGTTCGCCGAGCTGGAAATCTCCGGCGTCCTGTAACCCCAGCCCCTGATCACCTCACCCGAAACCCACCAGGAGAACCGTATGGCCCAGAAAACCAGCACGAGCACGACCACCACGATGAAGGCGTTCACCGACCGTGTGGAGCACTTCGCGCAGACCAACCCGATCCGCTCGGGAGCGAAGGCGATCCTCGACGACATCATCCAGTTGCAGTTCAACGTGTTGTCGGTCACGGCCCCGATGACGTACGCGCTGACCGCGGGCTCGGCATGGTTCAACAAGGATCATCTGATCGCGCTGGAGGAGTACCGCGACCACCCGAAGGCATGGGCGGAGCAGTTGGCCCTTGGCGCGATGTACGTGGAGCTGGTGAAGACCTCGGCACCGTTCACCGATGTGATGGGGGACGTCTACGGGACCGCGATCGAACCGAAGCAGGCCAAGGCGATGGGTCAACACCTGACGCCGGAAGGACTGGCGGACGGGCTCGCGCGGTTCGCGGCCCAGAGCGGCCAGGGCGCAACGACCGGGGAGGCCTCCCGCCCGTTCAACCCGAACGAAGGGCAGATCGTTTGCGACCCCGCGTGCGGCAATGGTGCGCTGCTGCTGGCAAAGCTCCGTCAGGAGTTCGCGTCCCACGGGAAGGAAGGCGTGGCGCGCATGTACGTGTTCGCGAACGACATCGACCCCGCCATGATGAAGGCCACGGTGGTGCAGATCGTGCTGTCCAGCATCGTGCACAACGTACCGTTTGGCGGGCTGCGTGTGCATTGCTCGGACCTGATCCGCCACTACCACGACGCGAAGGCCGACACGGTGGCGGTTCAGATTTGCCCGGACGGGGCCCGCAGCGTGGAGCACGTCCGTGATGAGGCGGCCCGCAAGGCCGCGAACGCAGGTCAGGCGACGACGAGCACGGTGGCTTAACCGATCCGAACCACGGGGCGCGATGGGCGCCCTGTTCAACGCACAAACATCAAACCTGGAGAACTGCATGAACGACAAGCCGTACGCTAACGGGGCGATGATCAAAATGCTCGTCAACGTGTTTGGGGTGAGCCCGAACGAGTACGAGAGCGAACACGAGCAAACGTTGCTTCACTACGCGGCCTGGGCAGGAAATGCCGAAGCCGCCCAAGCGCTGATCGAGCTGGGGGCGGAGGTCGATGCCAAAACGCTCGACGGGCACACGCCGCTTCTTTTTGCCGTGCAGCAGCGCTCGGTCGACACCGTACGGGTGTTGATCGAGGCGGGGGCTGACGCGAACGCATGGGATGAGTCGAACCGCTCCATTCTCGATCATCTCTTTGTTGACAACATGGTTGAGACCACCCGGCGGAACGATCTGCGTGTGATCCGGCTGCTGCTTGACGGTGGGGCCGATCCGACGTTGGGCCTGACCTTTGCCCTCGGCGAGGACCATGGCTTGGGCGTGCGCGCGATGATGCGCGCCGGCGCCGACGTACAGGCCGCACGCGTGGACGTGGGCGACCAAGCTGGGGCATGCGCAGTCCGGCAGGTCGACATCCTCCGTGCGCGGCGTGAAAAAAACCAGGCGGACAACCGGCCCTGATGGGATCAAAACCCGGTGCTGACGCCAACGGGGCCGGAGGCATGGGGTTACCGCCAGGGAGCCGTAGGCTCCCCATCTTGTTGGCGCCACAGCACCACCTCGACCCGTGCCACGGCACAGCCTGGAATCATCTCCGTCGGCGTTTGACAAGCCCGCGTGACCTGCCATGGTGGTCCCACGGCCTAGCCGAGGCCAAACCACCGGAGGAGACCGCATGCAATACGCGCTGATCACGCTGAAAGACACGCCGTTCATCATCGACGCCCACGAGTTGAGCGCGCTGGACACGTTCCACGACGGCATCCGTGACCTCGGGCCCAAGCCCGACGAGAACGGCCCCCTGTACATCACGTACGGGGTCTACAAGCCGCAGCCCGGAATCGAGTGGGAGCAGGCAATGGGCCACCTGCTTGAACGCCAGGACGTCTGGCTGGGCCACATCGCCGGCGAGCACTGCCACACCCTCGGGTTCCACCAGGTCGCCCCGCTCCCGCCGATCTCGCACAGCGGGTCGTTCAGTATCCCGTTCGCCGCGCTCATCCATGCCCACGCGGATCTGATCGAGAAGATTGGCGACCACGACAGCAGCTAGGCCGTCACCGCCTTCGTGCGCTTCTGGGACATCACGCCGGCCAGCAACCTCCTCAACCGCAAGGGCCTGCTCGCGTTCAAGGGCATCGAGCGCCGCGGCACCACCTCCGTGACGAAGGAGAACTGGCGCGATCACGTGGACCCGGAGCGGCTCCTCCGGACGGCGCTCAAGATCCACTGACCAGGCCACCGCCCAGCACGCACGACCGTCACCCCAGGGTGGCGGTTTTGTTTTGCGCGCAGGGTTGACGGGGCCGTACAGGCCGCTAGGTTTGGGTGATGGGAGCGCACGGGTGCTCCCGCTCACCCGGATGGACCATGCAGACCTTCGATTTCGTTCTGAACGTGCGGCACGACGGGAGCCGCGACCTCGACGACGTGGTGGACGACCTCTACGAGGGCGGGTGCGACGATTCGATCATCGGGTCGGGCATCCCGGGGGTGCTGAGCTTGCGCTTCGCCCGGCAGGCGAGCAGCAAGGAGGAGGCGATCAGCAGCGCGTGGGCCAACGTCCGAGCGGTCCTGCCCAACGCCATCGAGTACCAGGGCTGACCATCCTGCAGGCGCGGGTCGACCGCTCGTCCACGAGGGTCGACCGTTCGTCGACTAGCACGAAGTTTCTGCGTTCGTCGCTCGCCAAACCGTTGCTTTAGTTGGTGGACCTTGTAGGTTGGAAGTATAGGCAACGCGCGTTCGACGCAACGCCACCACCACCCCAGGACCCCACCATGCGACCCGTTACCCCGGCTGATGCCACCGCCCGATTGTTCATCGACGCCGCCGCTGGCGAAAGCACGGGCGTCCTCGTGTGCGTCTGGTTCGGGGCGGACGTGTTCGCACGGAACGACCAGGGCCGCGACGCGCTGCAGATCGCGCTGGCCCACGGGCACGACGAGACCGCGGACGTCCTCCGGCAACTCCGGGGCGAGCCTGTCCTGGTCCATGGCCTGAACGCCGTCGTTCACTGAACCGGAGAGCAGAGCCATGTCCATCATGAAACCCCTTCAATCCTCGAACGACGCCGCAAGGATGTGGCAATACTTCATGGCGATGGATCGCTGCACCATGCAGTGGGGCCAGGGCCATCCCCTTTCGAGCGCGTACGACCGTCTTGTGGCGGCTGTTCAGCGCATCGGGGACGCCCATCCGGAACGGGTGGGGCGCCCGTCCAAGACCAAGGGGCCGAGCCGTCTGATGGCCGCGTTGCTCGTCAACGCCGAGGTCTCGCCGGACTCGGGCGTTCGGCTGCGCGAGGTCGCGCATTTTTTCCAGCACGCCCCGCTGGCTGACATCGACGCCCTGATGGTCTCCGGGGCCGCGGACCAGGAGGAGATGGGTGAGCAGGTCCTGAACGCCGCGATGAGCTACGGCCGCAAGGACGTGGTGGCCCGCATGATCCGCCGACTGGGCCGTGCTCACGTTGGGCACCTGGCGAGGTCCGAGGAGGTGGTGGCCGACGACACCTGCCTGGATGCTCTGCTGTCGGTGCACGACGAGGACAGCTTGAACGGGAAAACCGGGACCTACGACTGGATGCAGTTCATGCGGGCTCAGGTCCCGATGGAACGATTCCTGACCGTCGTCTACCCCAAGCTCCACGCGGCAGGGGCCAACTTGATGGCGAATGGGCCGGTCGGTCTCGGAGTCGACGACCAGATATGGCGGATCGTGAGCACTTGCGCGACCTCGCAGGCCGTCCATGCCCTCGACCTTTACCGCCACCAGGTGCTGGCCGCAGAACTGCGCGCCGTCGCCGACGAGGCGGCACCGGCACCTGCCGATCAAACCCGCGCCCGTCGGCGCCTTTGACGGGGGGGCGCATGGCGTTCCTTCGCAACCTGCTGAACCGCGTGACCGGCCGCGCCGTCGACGAACCGGAGGACCCGCCGTTGCCGATGATCGGCCCCACGGGATGGAGCCGGTCCTTGGTCGTGGTGGGCGCGATCCCGGAGCCCGTGGCCCGGCGCGAGGTGGTGCTGGACCTGGCCACGCTGCGGGCGGTACTGCACCAGCGCATGGTCGAGATCGACTGGAGCCTGGCGATGGAGGAGGACGCCGAACGCTCGGCGCTCGACGAGGCGGATCTGGACGGCACCACAGCGGACGACGCCACGGCCACGCACGACGACAGCCTGTTGCCATGACGGGGGAAGGCTCGACCCCGCGCCAACCAAGACCTGGGCACAGGGCCCACTCCCCCCGGTACCGCGAAGCGGCAGGAAGCGGGGCCCAGGGCCATGCGGCAGGTGCAGCGGTGCGTGGGGAAGGTGGCCGTCAGGAAGGGGTTGGAGTGGGGCGCGAGCCCCGGTTTTAGCCCGTGCCCTGGCACGGCTATTGACCGAGCCGAAAATCCCGCTAGGTTGAAGTCATGGGCAACGCGATCGCGGGGCTCGCCACCCTCCGGAGACCTTTCCCGCATGAACGACAATCGCTTGCCCCTCCGCTGGCTGGCCCTGATCCCGACGCTGGTCCTGTCGGTGGCCAACATGCCACCGTTCGTCCATCTCTGGTCCGCGACGGAGTCCAACGTCATCGGCGTGGCCGCCTGGCTCTCGCTGTTCCTGGGCTTCTGGCTGACCGCACCGTTTCAGCGGTGGATGCTCGACGAGGACCACGGGTCGTTCGATTGTTGGATCCGGTCGCTTGCGTTCGCTTGGTCGACCGCCCTATGGGCGACGTTTTTGCTGGTCTGCGGGACGAAGTACGCCCTTCTGGCCATGGGCCTGCACGGTCTGGCCTTCAACCTTGGCGCGCTGGCCTGCAGCGTGGCACTGGTCCTGTTCTTCTTCGTCGCGAGCGCTGGCCTCCTGCACTGGACCGAAGCCCGGACCAACGCCGCCCACCGCAAAGCCTTCCCGTCCCGCCACCACGTGTCCGACGAGGACGACGTGGACCTGTCCGAGTAATCGCCATGACCCATCCCAGTGAAACCCATCCGGACGACTGGCTCACCCGCCCGGACGTGGTGAGCGACGTGAGGGCGACCGCGCGACACGTGGACGACGACGCGTTCGGTCGGCGTCTCGTTCATGCGGGGGATCCCGTTCGAACGGTGGAGCAGGTGTTCGCGCGCCTGGGGCACCGACCGTCGGACCCGCACTACGCCGGGATGCGCCGACGGCTGGGCTTTTTCAGCGAGGTCATCCTCCTTGAGGATTGGGCGGAAGCCAAGCTGGACCACGAGCGGCGGGAACTGAGGGCCGCGGCGGACCAGGCCGCGCACGCCTCGGAACGCGAACAACCGAAGGGCCGCCGGCGCTTCTGAATCGGACCACACCATGACGATCACCACCAGCACCGCCCCCGGTTACCCGCTCGACGACTGGGCCTTGGAAGCGGCCATCAACGCGGGCAATACCGACTGGGTGGCCCAGGTCATCGCAGCCGGTGCGGACCTGACGCGTCGCACCACCGAACCGTCGGGCCGTTGCATGCACCCGGGCACCACCCCGTTGGGCCTGGCGATCGGCAACGTTGAGATCGTGCGCATGCTGCTCGACGCAGGCGCACCGGTGAACCAGGTGGCGGTCCGCTGGGGCGGTACCGCGCTGCACATGGCCGTGGTGCAGAGCATCGGCGACGGCACCATCGAGCTGCTGCTCAAGGCCGGGGCCGACCCGCTGCTCACCGACGCGAAGGGGCGGCGACCGATCGACTACCTGACCTGGGCCGTGGCCGACCACCTGTCCGACGGCGACAAGGAGCTGGTGCGCGTCGCCACCAGGTTCGCCATCGACACCGCCAAGGCCAACGGCCAGAAGCGTCCGAAGCGCCCGCAACGGCGTTGACCCAACGCTGTGCCCTGGCACGGACCATCAAACCGAGGAGGAGACCATGACCATCATCAGCAGCATCCAGCGCTTCCGGTACAACCGCTGCTGTCGCGCTGTCGAATCGCTGTCGCCCCAGGCGTCAGCATCCAGGCTTAACGCCCCCTTGAAGGTCGACGTGGTCCTGGATGTGGGCCATAAGGAAGGTCAACGTCGTCGTCTCACGCCGGTGGGTGTTGCAGGCCAACCGATGTGGCAGGCCGCTTTCAACCGGATTTGCTTGGGCACCGAGCTGGACGAGTGGGTCCCGCTGCTCGACGCCTACCTGGCGGCCGGCGCCACGGGTGTCACGCGCAACCAGGCGTTGACCGAGGCGGCGGCACGGGCGGCGGTGCAGGGTGGCCGTGGCCACCGTGGTGGAACCCTACCCCATGGCGCCAGGCTGGCCGATGGGACGTTCGTCTACGATTTGAAGCCCGACTTTGTTCCCACGGCGTTGAGCCATCCCGAGCTGCGAGAACTCCGCCAAGAAGTGCTGAACTTTGCGTTGCGCAACCTGTACATGAACCCGGAACTGGTGAAAGTCCTCCTCGCCGAAGGCGCTGAGCCGGGCTATCACGTGGTGCAGCATGCAGCCGAGGATGCGACCTACGACCCTGCGTGCCTGGCAAGTCTTGACTTGCTTCTGGACGCGGGTGGCGACGTGAGCGGCATCGAGCTCCATCTGTGGGCGGCGCTCCGCGAGGTGCGCGTCCACGTGGAAAACGCCGAGCTTCGCCAGTTCATCGAGGACATCGAGCTGAGCGCGGCGGCGGCCGAGATCGAGGTGGAGGCACCCCCTGTCCACCGTCCCCGTCGCCGGTTGTGACGCTGGGCGAGTCCCGGAGGCAAAACCCCGATCCGGAGGATCGGGCGATACGCTGACGCCCACCGACCATACTCAGCGTCCTACCGCGTGCCCTGGCACAGCTTGGGGTTGACAGGCCAGCACGACCCGTCATGTTGGGCTTACGACCCAACCGGAGGAGGAGACCCCGATGCCCAACCGTCACGCGCGCATTTTCAACGCTTTCCTGTTCGGTACCTTGGCCACGAGCCTGGTGGCGATCGCTGCCCTGATCGCCACCGCGGCCACAGCCCCGCGGGCCCACGCAGCGGGCGTGGTCACCGCCCCGACGATCACGCTGGGCGTCCCGCTCGCCACCGTGGGGCCGGCCTGCTCGGGGGACCCGTACGCGGCGCTCAGGCCCTGCGTGGTGCTCGACCGGGTGACGCCACCCCAAACCGACGCGATCACCGGGGACGGCTTCTACAGCGTGTACGGCGCGACGCCGAATCAGGGCGCACGCATGACGACCGTGGAGGTGGTGCACGGCACGGTCCAGGCCGTCGTCTACACGCTCGACCAGGCCTACGGTGACCCGGCGTGGGCGCGCTCGATTGCGCGCACGCTCGGCGCAACCGCGTATGTGCCAGGGCACAGGGCCGAGGATGGGTGGAGCGAGGAGGGGCACTGGGTCCTGCCGAACGGCGCGACGCTGACCGTGGGAAGTTCGGACGACGGGCAGGGCACCGACGTGCGGGTGGCGCTCCACGGCTGACCGCAGGGCCGGGCTTCTAGGTCATTGCCCCCGCGCCGTGGGCCGACTACCTGGCCAAGCTTATGGTGGCTTCGAGCAAGCCGGAAGCGCTCATCGGGCCGGCGCGATTAGGCTGCCATCCGCCTTAATCGAACTCACATGATGTGCGAGCACGATTTCCCCGAGCGCATTTGTCGCGTTGTAGACGACGCCGATAATGTGCCACGAGAAAATGCCGCCCTCTGATTCATTCAGGAGAAGCATTGGCCCGCCGCTGACTCCGCCTAAGTCGTAATCCTCTGCCGGAATGCCATGGCCCAAAGTGTCGATCCAGTTCTCTCGTTCGAAGGCGCATCCGAACTGACGTTCGCTCGAAGACGACACGGGCGTCAGTGCGACGTAGAATCCTTGATTGATCGTGTCTTCAGCGATCTGCCTGCGCTCGACGCCAGGAAAACCACCAAAAAACACGGCATCGCCCTCAGCAGCATTTCGTGGTGGCCAATCAGCGGGGCCATGGCAGATTTGCTTGTTTAGTGCCGCAATCTCGTCAGGCTCGATCTTGAAAGTTGCGATGTCGAGCACCGTTTGTCCGAGGGTGCAGATTAGTCGTTGCTCAAGACGGAACTCCAGCATACCGAGCTGGCAACGCAGAGCCGCGTGTTCTTCCCGCGCTTCAAGATACCCCTCATAGACATGCGCAGCGGTTACGAGGAAGGGACCTTGGCCGCAGTCGAGAATGAATGCTGTGCCGTTTGAAAGTATCGTCCACTCGCCACTTTCTTCGATCCCCCATGCCAACGGTATCGCGTAGTTTCGGGCATTATGGAGAAGCTCCTTGCCGAAGTCGCCTTTCAACAACGTGATTGCTTCGTCTAGATTCATGATATTGACTCTTGCGTTGAGCCGTAGGAGACGTCTATGGGGCGGCAATCGTAGTTTTGACGGGAAGTAGCACTGTGCGACTGGGCGCGACATGCCGATGCCCGGACAGCGTTCGTCGACCGGGCTTAACGGGTCCGAGGAAGCTCAAGCGTTAGCCGATGTGGTGTCATCCGCCTGCGGGGTTACGACGGTGCTCTCCGCGTTCGCCGATGCAACGGCTTTCGCCAACGGGGGCGGCGCGCTGTCGTATATCTTCGTGGTGATCCCGTCGAGCTTTTTCTCCAGTGCTTCGAGCACCAGGTCCAGGCGCGCCTCGATGAACCGCTCCAGCGCGTCCGGCGGCAGTTCCGTCAGGGTCTCCTGCCATTCCACGATTTCCGTGGGCACCAGGTGCGATTTCAGCACGTCGAGGAACGCTTCGCGGGCCCGGGTCGAAAGGCCCACGTACGACCCGAGGTAGTCCAGCGGGTTCTTGTTGGAGATTTGCAGGTTCGTGAGCTGCGGCAGGTAGGCGATGTTCAGCAGGCTGTCCGACAGATCCTTGTGCTGCAGGTTCGACTTCGCCACAAAATCGCTCGGGAAGATGTGGTGGAGGTTCGGCCGGTCGGTCAGCGTGTAGTAGACGGCGTTGAGCACCGGCCCGTGGCCTTGACCCCAGTCGCGCGGATGGTGGTGGGCGTAGAACGCCAGCAGGGCACGCGCACGACCACCACGCGTCGAGTATTGCGTCAGGCGCAGCGCGTTGCGGTCCAGCGTGAATCCCTTACTGAACACCTTGGAGCCGTCGCCGTCCCTGAGCTGATCGACGTGCTCCCAGAGGCCCGTTGTGTTGCTCAGCAGGTCGCTCTGGTGGAAGGACGAGAACCAGAAATACCGCTGGGCCAGATCGAGGCTCGGCGCCGGGTTGTCGAAGAAGTAGCCCGTCAACGTCATGTAGACGTACCGGTACGGGATCAGGTTCGGCCCGTTCAGGTCGAGCGTGTTGTCGAGGAAGCCCAAGGTCTTGCGGATCGCCGCCTGGGCGCCTTCCCACACTGCCTCGATGTCCTCGGCTTTCAGCTCATTGAGGTACTTGTCGGTGATGTTCGCCACGGTCGCGCGACCCTGTACCTTCTGCTGGTGGATGCGTACACACACCGCCACCATCTGCAAAAAGGTCCAGTCGTCCAGCAGGGCATAGTTCGACGTACCCAGGCTGGTCCGGAAGCCCTGGATCAGATCGCGCAGGTAGAACCCGGTGATGCCCGCCTCGGGGTTCGCCACGCGGTAGGTCTTCGCCACCACGATGTCGAAGATGTTGAGGGGCCGCCCGGCTTGGTTCACCCGCTCGAAGATCTGGCAGACCTCTGAGACCTCGATCCCGTGCAGCTCGATGAACGAAAGGCGGTAGTTCGCCAGGATGCTTTGCATCTGGCGCAGGCGCTGACGCTCGGGGGCTTCGTACGGGAGGTTCGACAGCTTGCTGTCGAGCTTGCCGAAGTCAAACACGATGTCGCGCAGGGAGACGATCAAGCCTTGGGTGTACCGCATCTGGCGGCCCTTGTTGCGGATCAGGGCGCCGTCCTTGTCGTCGATCTCGTCCCAGAACAGGAAGCGTTCGCGGTAGCTCTCGTCGTCCGTCGGCCCTTTGAGGGCGATGGACAGGTCGACGTAGACGCTGGGGTCGGTGGATTGCCCCTCGATCGTTCCACCGTAGATCGAGGTGTAGAGCGAGGTCGTGCGCTGCTGGCCGTCCAGGATGTAGCGGTACTCGGCCGCGTTGAGCGGTTCGGTCAGGACGTGACCGCCGATGCTGCGGTGGCTATGGAGCGGCAGCGGGGTGCGCCAAACCAGGATGCTGCCCAACGGGTAGAACTTGTACACGCTGTCCCAGAGCAGCTTGACGTTGCCGCGCTCCCACACGACGTCGCGCTGGAACGTCGGAATCTGGTAGGACCCGGCCTGGATGTTGCCGAGATACGTCTGGATGCCGAAGTCAACCGGTTTGATCCGGTCTTGGTAGTTGCTCATTTGGTCCCTCGTGCGAGCCTGTTTTTCAGGGCGATTTTCGATCGCTACTATACCAGCGGCGCTCCCCGGAAAGGCTCACCATCGTTCCCGAAAGGGCTCACCATAAGTGCCCCGAGGCATCACGCTGGCGGTTTCGCTTGCTCTCCCAGCAGATCCAGAAGGCGGTTGGACGTGTCAATCAGTTGGGGAAGTTTGTCCGCATCCCGCGACGGGAAAAATCCGCCGTACTGTTTTCGAATCGCAAGGATCAGATCTGCTGCGACCAGGCCGGCCTGGCCGCACTCCCAGAGGTCGACCTTCAACCAGTGGTCGTCGTCAAAGTCGAAGTAGCTGGTATAGATGGCGGCGTTTTCACCGCCAACGAACTCGAAGTTGTGGAAACTGTTGTAGACGTTCGCGTGGGCGGTTTGCTCGTTGATCAGATCCTTCATCCGTTTGATCTCGTCGGATTGCGCCTTGAAATGCTGACCGAGCCAGGCGTAGGCCGCTCTCGAAGCCTTTTGCGGGTCGTGCTTCTTGCCTTCTGTCGTATCGAAATAGTTCGTTGTGTCGACGTGGACCAATGAATACGCCGCATGTACGGTCGATTCGAGAAAGTAGCGCAAGACCATTTTGGCCTGAATCCGGTGCTGCCTCACCAGCGACATCAGGCACAACGTGTGACCCTTCTTCATCTGCGAAAGGAAGCGTATGAAGATGTCGCAATCCTTGGTTGGCCACCTCATGATGTTCGAGAGCAACAGGGTTACATCACGAGCGTTGGTGAAGAAGTCGCCATAACGCTCTTCTGCACCAAGGACCAACTGATGCTCGATGTGGGAGAACTCCTCGATGCTCACGGGGTGCCTCTCTTCCGTTGATGTGCAATAGGCCATGGCGCCGCCGAGCGCTGACGCTATGTGGCCGCTGGGGCTGTAACGCCGACGGTTGCCTGACCGTCGTTGGGTTCAGCAACGACTATACATTGGCCGCACGCGTTGCCCACCTCGGCCACAGCACAGCCGCCCCTTCGCAAGAACCGTAGGTCTTGCCCAGGCGGCACGGCCGGACATCGCGCGGCCCCCGCGCTCGCCGACCGGCTGATGGACGGCGTGGACAACGCGACACCGCGGTGAAGCGAGCAGGGCGCCATGCGCCAAGTCCTGCCACCCCCTGAACGTCCTCCCACCATGCGCTGACGCGCCGAACGAACGCGCCCGGTGTCCCGAGCGCTCGAACCCCTACGCGCGTGCTGGGCTCCCCCGTTGTGCGCCGATCCAGCCTCGTCGTGAGGCGCTTTCGAACCCGTCGGTTAAGCGACGCCTGGCACAGGGCCACCCTTGATGCGCAATGGTCCGTGAACCCCGTCCTCACCCGATCCCTGTCGGGCGTGCGGCCTCCGGGCGGGCCATTGCGCCGGGTGTCCCCGTGCTGCTTCAGGCGCACCGACGGCTCCGAAAAGCACCCACTTCACGACGAGGGCAAGACCATGACCAGCGCACAACAGCACAGCACGCAAACCCCGAACAGCAACGTCCCGACCCACCAAAAAGCACGGTTTAACAACCACCCCAAGGCACCGGCCACGGCGACCACCCCGGAAGTGCTGAAAACGGTATTGACCTTGGTCGAGACGGCCCAGCTCGTCCAGCAGGTGCTGCGTGAGGCGTTCCCGGCCACGGGCTTTTACGTCAAGACCCAACGCGACGCGAACGGCGCACGGCTCCACGTCGAATGGACGGACGGCCCCCGCGAGCAACAGGTGAACAAGCTCCTCCTCCCGCTGCAATCGTCGACCCCGGGCCAGTGGGGCGGTACGACCCCGGTGGAGCATTTCCGCCTGACCGCGCAGGGCCCGCAACGCGTTCGCCTGGGCGCTGGTCGCATCACCGTCAAGCGCAAGTTTTCTGACAGCCTGGTGGGCAGTGTCCTGCAGCGCCTGGCCCACCGCCACGTCGGCCGCCTGGACCCGGAGACCCGCAAGCTGCTGACCGTGGAGAGCTTCAAGAAGGGCGCCCTGGTGGCCGTCGCCCTCTACGGTGTTCACTTCGCCGGCAACACCCTCCACACCGACGTCGAGAGCGCGTTGCACGACCACACGGACGTCCAAGGCTACCCGCGCAGCGCGACGGCCGCCGGCTTGTTCGTGCGCAAGCCCCGGAAAGCGTGAACCCAAGGGGACCGCACGCTACGGTTTGACGGTCCCGCACCCCCTCCCCGGAGATCCCCTTCATGGCCTACACCAGCACCAATCCCTACCTGAACGCACGGTGCGAGTACGTCCTCGCGAAGCTCGCCCTGATCGCCAACCCCGACGGGGAAGACGAGACCTGGTCCCCGTTGGTCGACGCCCAGGCCCTGGGCTCCCAGGACGCGCAGCGCGCGCACGAAACGGGGGAGGACATCCCGGTGCCCATGTTCTTCGTCGACGTTCCCGAACTGAAACGCGAATGGCTCAGCGGCTGGACCTGGTACGACGACCTGATGGACATGCAGAACTGCTCGGGCTGCAACAACGAGCGGGGGGACCCGTGCCCGTGCCACGGATGAGCAGCACAGGCAGCAAAACGAAGCGGCCCGGGTGGGCCGCGTTTGCATGGTGCTGCACGTCGATCAGTGACGCGTGGCGTCCCCGATCAGCGGGTTCCCGAGCGCGTCCAGCACCGCCTGGTCCGCCTTCACCTTGTTGGACTCGGCCGCGGCCACGTCGGCCGCCAGGCGGGCGGTCTTTGCGTCGAACGCAGCACGCGCGGCACGGACCTCTCGGGCATGACGCTTGTCGTTCAGGCGTTTCAGGAACACGCCGAACACGGTGACCAGCACGAACAGTCCGGCGATGACCGCCAGAACGATTCCGACGTGTGCGAGCATGGGCTTATCTCCTCCAGTGAGTGGCGCCCGGGCGGGGCCGTCACCCTGTACTTAGCGGGTCCTGGCGGCATGTCAACACGGTGGCGTGACCAACGAAAAGCGGCCCGGGCGGGCCGCTGGACGATCGCTCGATCGGCGATCAGAACGGGACGTTGATGCGGGCCTGGATCCCCATGAAACCGCGCGCCTCGTTCTGCGCGGGGTTCGACCGGGCCTGGGCCTGGGCCTGGGCGGCCAGCATCGCGGCCTCGCGGCGTTCACGCTCCCGGCGTTGCTTCACGACGTTCAGCACGGTGAACAGGACGAACAGGGCCACGGCCACGAAGGGTAGCAGCACCGTCAGAAGGTGGTCGAGCGAGGTTAAAACGTTGAGCATGGCCTCCTCCCATTGCGTGAGCCCGGGGTGGTGCGGCGGATGGGCGGGTCCGATGCCGTCGGCGGGGAGCCACCGAGCGCCTACCCCAGGACCTAGCAGGTCGTACGGGCTTGGCAAGACCCTCACGGGCAAAACCCGGGACCAGGCGCCAATGTCAAAACCCGCAGAAGGCGAGGGCAGGGAAACCCCGCTGCGCGCCGTGGGCCTGGGTCATCGTTCGCTGTCCGCAACCTGGGCGTCAGCACCGCCTTTCCCACCTGAATCCTGCGGTTCTCCTCCCGAGTACCCGTCCGACCTCAACCCGTGCCTTGGCACGGCTCCATGCTATAGCCTCGCCGTACCCGATGAAGAAATACCATCGGAGAAACGAGCGGGCCGGCCCCGGTTTATGACAGGTGCGTTTTACACGAACGCATCGGACCGCTAGGTTGAATGGATAGGGCACGCGAACCGCCAAGCCCCGCCCCTGGAGACCGACCATGCCGACCGACCCGCAACAGCTTCACGCCATCCTGTCCAGCGTCAAACTCGCCTGGGCCCGCTCGATCGCCGTCCCTGGTGACGAGCGCGACCACGGGTACGACGACGGGGGCGTGTTCGCCCTGAACGCCACGCGCCTGAGCATCGAGACCACCCTCACGATCGGCGCCAAGACCTACGGCGTCACCTACGAGACGGACGACCAGGGCCGCGTGTCGCGGGCACCGGCGGACGAGAGCGGCCTCGCCTGGGTCCTGTTCCAGCTCACGCTCATGTTCGGGGAGCGCTTCCGGTTCGAGGGCGACGGCCACCAGGAAGACCAGCTCGAGCACCACTACCTCCGCAGCGCCGGCCGCACCAGTCCCGTGGGCCAGTTCGCGGCGCAGGTCCTCGCGCGCCTGGATGGCGTCGCGGAACGCGCGGCCCAGGCCTTCGCTCAACCCGTCCTCGAAGCGGCCTGATCCGATGAGCACCGTGGCCGACCTCCTCGCCAACGACGACCTGCAGCAGGGCTTCGCGGGAATCCTCGCGGAGCACGACGCGCACCGGGCGGATCAGATCCGCGCCGAGCGCGAGGTCCTGGCCGCCCTGGTGGAGGAAGAGCCGGCGCGGCGACCGAGGGCACGGCTCTGACCACTGCACGGGCCCATAGCGCTTCAGCGTGACCGTGCCATGGCACAGTTAAAAAACCACCCGTCGGGGCTTGACCAGCGTGCAAGACCCGCTAAGTTGGGGACAGAGCAGGATCACATCGCATACAGGGGGACCCATGGGCAACTTCATCGTCAAACAGTGCTGCGCCATCGTTATCGGAGCCGTGATCGGCGGCTTGGCCGGCGTTGGACTGGTGACCGTGGTCGACGCGATGCTTCATCGGAGCCAAACATCGAGCATGACCGCGCATGCGCGGAACGCTTACACCAACGTCGGTGAAACGCTCGTAGGCACGGACCGGAAGAAGAACATGACGTTGGACGGCGTCGCGGTGGGCGTTGACATCGACGAGGCGATGCCCGCCTGCAAAGGCAATCCTAAGAAAACGACCGTGCTTTGCCATGGCCCGTTGGTTCGAGACGATATTTTCAAGCTGAACAGGGCGGAGGTTTTTGGCTTTCCTGTGGCTAAAGACCGCAGGGGCGACCCGGTGGTGACCGATGTCTGGGTCGATACGAAGGGTTATTCGACGGAGATCGAATCCGTTTATGCGGACCTCAGCAAAGCGGCACCGTTCAACATGCAGTTCAAGATGATCGATAGCTTCGGTGAGCCGACGCGCAGGGACAACGACCTCGAGGATCTGACCTGGCAGATGAAAGGTGGTCAGACCGTCATGCTCACCGGCGGCGACTGGGATTCCTTCATCTCCCTTCGCACCAAGAACTAACCCGCCACCTTTTTGGACACCCATCCCAACCATAGGAGACCATCACCATCATGCGCAAGCACATCCTCACCACCATCTTGGCCCTGGTCGGCCTGACCCTCGGCACCGCGCACGCGGCTCCCTCGGCCCCGTCTCTGCGCCTGCTGGACCGTGACGCCCACGGCCACCTGACGCTCAACGGCGTTCCCATCGGCGTGCCCGTGGCGTCGTTCCACGAGTGCAAGGGCGATCCGTCGACCGCCACCGCGCCGTGCGTGCTCACCGCGCCCGAGATCGACGGGTACGGCACCGCGGAGGTCCACGGGCTCCCGCCGGTGAAGGACGGGGCCGGGCGCCTGGTGTTCGGCGCGACCGACGTCACCACGCACAACGGGACGATCGACTGGGTCATCCTGTCGTTCGCCGACGCGCGGTACGCCCAGGAGTTCAGCGACAGCACGAGCGACACCGTGGGCCTGCCGGATTTCACGGACCACAACGGTGTCCAGGAGTGGCACGGGGTGCTCAAGGACAGCTACATCGTCGTGGTGCTGGCGGACCGGAACGGGGAAGGGGCGGAGTACGGCGTCGTCTACGATCCGAAGCCGTAAACCGGAGGCCGCAGGCCAGCAACGAACCAGGGAGGATGAGCCCATGGTATTCGACCCGATGCAGTTGTTTCTCGGGGGCGCGTGCGTGCTGACGCTCGTGGCGTTCCTTTGCCCGGTCTGCCTGACCGTGCTCGCCTCTGCCGTGTTTTCGTACATGGTCGGGGCTGGCGTGGGCCTGAGCCTCGCGGTCGGCCCCGGCATCGTCGTGCGAGCGCTGACGAGCGACCACACCCTGGGCTGGCCCGACAACGCCGGCCCCATCTGGTGCGTGGGCATCCCCTTGGGCCTGGCAGTGTTCCTCACGCTGATGGTCCTGCTTTTCCGGGACCCGGGCGAGACGTCCCGTGCGCACGCGTAACGGCGGACTCGCGCAGCACCGCCTGGCCTATGCGCTGCTGGCCCTGCTGCTCGTCGCGGCGGGGCCGGTTCACGCGAAGCAGGCCCGGGCCACCATGACCGTGTCCGTCACGGTGCTCAGCGCGTGCAGCGTGTCCACGGACCAGCGGGACCCCACCTGCAGCGCGAACGCACCGCCCACCGTCGAGCACCGCACGCAGGGTCAGGGGCCCGGCCAGGTGCAGCTCACCGTCGTGACCTTCTGAAGGACCGTGCCCTGGCACGGGTAGACCGTTCATCCAAAGGGCCGGCCGAACGCTTGACGAGCGCGCGAATCCCGCTACGTTAAAACATGAGGTGACGCGGAGGAGCGTCGCCACCAACCAACCCACCGAGGTGCCCCTATGTTCTCGTCCGCCTACGACTTCTTCTCGTTCTTCATCCTCATCCAAGTGTTTTACGTCGCTCTCGCTTCGATCGTAACCGCCGCGATGGTGGGTGGGACGGTGGTGATGGTCATCGTCATCATGAAGTATGCAGGTGGATGTGGCGGCAACACCGACACGACGGGCACCACGCAGAAACCGGAAGAGGGCGGGCCCGACGGGTCTATCGCATCGTCGAGCGACAACCCGGCTGCCGATGCCGTGACCCATTCGATCCAAAACAATCTTTTCTGAGCTGGGCCGTTCAGCGCCATCACCCTTACCACCACCCACCACGGTGTCCTTCCATGTCCCTGCTCGTCCTGTCCCACCTCATTCAGCTCGCGGCCCTGCTCCCCGTCGAAGCGCTCAACGTCCTCTATGCGGCATGGCTCGCTGTCACGGTCGGTCTGTTCGACGGCGCGGCGACGGGCCAGGCGGTCTTCCACGACCACGTGCTCACGGCCTTCGCGTACCTCCCCAAGCACCCTGATGGCGTGGGCTACGTGGTCGCCTTTACGGCGTACGTCGCCACCGACTGACGCCGGTGGCCGGGGGGTAACAGTGTGTCCCGCGGCCTGGGCCGGAGGCACTCACCCCGGCCCCTTGCGCCGGGTGGGGTCATGGGGCTGGCCCGTCCCAGTCCGTGCCATGGCACGACTCCTGGATTGACTCACCGTTCCACCATCACGACTTGACGGCGGGCCAGAACCCGCTAAATCAGAACGAACGATCGAAACACCGCAGCCCTGGAGGGGAGCCACCATGAGCGTCAACGCACAACAGCTTCGCACGTCCGCCGATTTCCGGAACGAACCGCCCGGCAGCGAGAAGCGCATCCACATGGTCCGTTTCGCCCGTTCCCAGCGAACGGAGGCAAAGGATTACCACGCCGGCGATGTCCACGTTGCGTCGCCCCACCTGAACCCGCCTTGCCCGTCGTGCGGCGCCACCATGGCTTACGAGCAAGAGCAGGAGTACGTGTGGACCTGCGCCGCGTGCGAGGCGGCCCACGATGAAGCGTTCCTGGCGGGGGCTGACGCCCTCCCGTTCTGCGGCACCGTAACGCTGTCCTTCGCGGAGCGCGACCGGCTGTACAGGGCCATGGAGCAGCGGCTCAACCGCGAGGTGACCTTGGCCGAGGCCAACGCCATGTGGGACGACTGGAACGCGCGCCTGCAGGCCTTCGTTCCTCCGGCGCCGCCGTCGCGGCGCAAACCGTTCGCGGTGGACCTCCCCCCGGAGGCCCGGGCCCAGGTGGACCGCATGGTGGAGGCGATCGACATCACGTATCGCAAGGGCGATGACCTCGCGGACTTCCTCGCGAAGGCCGAGCCGTTGGTCCAGCAGGGGCATGAGGGGCTGTTCGACGCGCTGATCGGGGCCGCCGTAGCTCGGGACGGCATGAGTTCCGGCGCGTACGTCACGTTTGGCATCGACGGGACCACCCGGGACGCTACGCCCCTCTGGTGGAAGATCTTCGGGCACGTGGACGGGGGCGATCCGCGCCAGACGTTCAACTACCTAGAGACCGTGCGCTTCTACGAACTGGCGCAACCGCTGGACGTGGCCCAGGCCTGGCGCGTGCTCGACATCCTCGCCCACCACCTCCCCGGGTGCGTCACGGTCAACGCGATCCTGGCGCTTCCAAACGGCAAGCGCGGGTGGATGCAGCAGGGTAAGGCCGCTCACCGCGCCGTCGCGTTGGCCTGGGCGGAGCACCGGTTCACCCAGCAACTCCACGCCGTCCAGGCTTACCGTGCGCGGCATCCGCGTCGACCGGAGCGCACGCACGCGGCATTCAACCGGTTGTTCAACGGGTGCTGGCGCTCCCAGTCCCACATCGAACGGTTGATCGAGGCTGGCGCGAATCCGGCCCACACCAACCTCAGCACCGGTTTCCTGGGCTCGGGTGCGCTGCTGACCACCATCGCCGACGAGCCGTACCTCAGCGACACGAAGACCGCGAAGCTGGTGGCGTACCTCCTTACGCACGGGGCGGACGTCAACGAAACGGCCACCAGCGGTGAGACGGCTTTGATGAAGGCTGCAAGTGCGGGCTACCTGGCCACGGTCAACGTGCTGCTCACGGCGGGTGCCGACGTGCACCTCCAGAGCGACGACGGATGGAACGCAGGGCACTACGCGGTCGTGCACGGTCATTTCAAACTGTTCGAACGGCTGGTGGCGGCCGGGCTCGACCCCATGCCGATCATCGGTAACTTCGCCCGGGTCGACGGGGGTACGTACTCATCGACCGTCGAGGCGTACTGCCGAGAGTACGAAGCTAGGATCCTCCGAAAAGTGGCGGACGAGGCCCCGGCCGCCCCTGCAAGCGCGGCGCGGCGTCGGCTCTGACCGCTCGACCACCACCAGATCAGGGGCACGTCCGTGCCCTGGCACACCTTCAAGGCCCCACCCGGGGCCTTTCCTCCTTCCACGTCCAGCGTCGCCTGGCTCAGAAGCGCACGGGCAACCGCGCCCGTGCCGTGGTGCTGATGCTGCGGGAACCGTCGTGGCTGTGCCGTCCTGGGCCCGTCGTTCACCCCGTTGCGTGTTCCCCGTTCCGCCTCTTCTTCGACGCGTAGCTCAGCCCGTACACCGCGCAAAGGTTCGCTTCGCCAGGTCCTCACCCGGTCCCTCCCTCCGGTCGTGCGTGCGGCCTCCGGTCCTGCCCCTGCACGTTGCCCTGGGCATCGCTCATTCCGCGTCGAGGCGGCTCCAGCGAACACGGCAACAACGACGAGGAAGGGCAGAACCATGAGCACGACCACCACCCGCAGCAGCACCACCCCGAACAACCACACCGCGGCGTTCCCCCGCACCCCCGAGGCTCACCAGCGAACAGCAGGGGAAGGCGACACCCGGGAGGTGGTGCTCAACGGCGCGCGAATCCTCATGCGCTTCACCGGCGGCCAGTGGTGGAACGTCCGCGTGAGCAACGCCTGACCGAACCCGAACCGCAGCGCCCTGGGGCCTGCACCAACCGAACAACAGGAGAACACCATGGCTTACTTTCTTCGCATGGGCGACGATTACCTCGAGGACGCCGTGAAGTACACCTCGAAGGCCGGCGCGATCGCAGCGTTCCGCGAAACGTCGGACGAGCTGGACCGCTACGGCCAGTCCATCACCGCGTCGCTTCACATCGCGGACACGATGGACGAGGTGGTGGAATACCCGGATTTCGTCCTCGAAAGAGGACCCAAGGGCGGCGTCCGCGTCGAGCGCGCGTAACCGCTGGACGCCTGGCACCGGGGCTCGCTGATCGGCGGGCTTTTTGCTGTACGGGGCAGAGGACGACCAGCGCGCCGTCCGCGTGGTGGTGCTGAGACCCGGTGAAACCCCGCCGGGGCCGGAGGCCCGGCACTCCAAAGGCGGGACCACCGCACCCCGAACGGCGCCAAGGGCAGGGGCGGGGCTCAGGGCAGGTGGTGGAGGACCACGTCCACGTCAGCGTGTCATCGCGCCCACCCCAGCACTGCGGAGCAGAAACGGCCCGGAGGGACCGGGGTTGGTGCGGGCGCGAATGCGGCCGGGTGTCGGTGTTGAGGTGTGCAATGGCACGGGCTAATCGTAGCTATAGAGACCTGGCTTGCCATAGCAAAATACCATTGAAAAACAACGGGATACCTTCTTTCGTCATGCCTCAAACCTTTGACTAGAGGGTCTTGGTACGAGAAGGTAAATATGTAGGCAGCGCGATCGACGCACCGCCAAAACCACCCCCAAGGAGCCCCACCATGACCATCACGTCCCTGACCATCGACCAGCTCGAAGGCGAGTTCGCCGAAACCGAAGCTGAAGACTTCACCCTGGTCAACAACCAGAAGTTCTACGCGCTCGTCGGCGAGCTGTTCCCGAACACCGACCCGCGCGTCATCCATGCTGTCACGCTGCACGTCAACGTAAGCGGCGAAGGCGACCGCGAGGCCTCGCATGTCCGCCGCGTCCTCCATGCCATGGAAGACGGGTTCGTCAACGAGGAAGGGTTCTTGAGCACGTTCAACGAGCAATACCCGGCGACCGAGGACGACCTGGACGACCGCGCCGAGTGGGAAAACACCGCGCTGGTGGTCAAGCGCGAAACCGCCGAGAGCGGTGACCTCTACTGCTCCTGGAACTTCGAAGGCTCCGAGCTGTAAGCCACCCCATCCACCGTTCACCCTGGGCCCGCGGCAACGCGGGTTCGTCCGTACCACCGGGGCCCGAGCCCACCACGACCAAACCAGGACCCACCATGCGCACCGCCAATGTCCCACGTCCGTTCCCCGTCCTGCCGCCGGCCGAGGCCGTGCACGACACACAAAGCGTCGCTGACCAGGCGAGGGCCGCGCTCACGGAGCTGGAAGCGGCGATCGACCGGGCGCAGTCGCACCGGGCCCGAATCGTGGCGGCGGTGCGCACCTTCGACGCCCCGACGGTTCTCCGGCTGATCGAAGCGGGCACCGGCACCACGCAGCGCTTCGACCTCGGGTATCGCCTGCCGGAGCATGTGTTCGCGCTGATGCCCGACACGCCCAGCCACAGCGAGGTGGTGGGACGTCTGGCGAAGCATCACCCCGCGGGCCATGGTCCAGCGGCCCGAGTTGGACGGCCTGCTGGTCGAGCTGGTGCAGGCCCTGGGCGCGCAGCACCCGGCGTCCGGGTACTTTCACGAGCAGCACGTGCTGTTCACCGTGCACCTGCTCGTAAGCGTGGGGTGCCGGGACCGCGTCCTGGACGGGGTGCCGTTGCGCGACCTGCTGCATCAGGCCTGGCTCTACAAACACGACAAGAAACCGGACGCCCTGGTGGTCGAAGCGGTGCTGAACGCGTGGCTCAAGCCACCCCGCAAGCCGCACACGAAACGGCAACCCCGCGCCAGCGCCAACACCAACCCGGGGGCCTAGCGGCCCGGGCCGGTCAAATGCAAAGGCAACACCCCCGGTCACCGCGCAGCGGGCACGGCCGGGCTCTTGTCCGGGCTGCGGGGCGCTGCTGTCCGGGCACCCGTGGCTCACACCCTGGACAACGGGCGGAGCTGAACGTCCCGTGGGGCAAGGGCCAGCGCGTCCTGGGTCCGATCTGTCCAGGTGTCCAGGCAAAAACCACCTGGTGAAGCTGGATCCGCCGGTCCGACGGCGAGGCCATGGTTCGACCAGCACACGCGGGCCCCGTACCTCCCTTCCCCTTGGACACCTGGACAACCATGACCGGAAGCCAGGCGGGCAGGGCGTCCGAGGCCTGTCCAAGTCGCAGCACCATCACCTGGCCCGGGCCTGGACCGAGCACGGTTGACCCTGGACTGAGTCCGGACTGCACCGTGGGCAGATTTTTAGCCGTGCCACGGCACATGTTGATAAAGGCTATAGGGCAGCGCACCATCATTTAAAAATACATTGAAGAAGGCGGGTATTCAGTGCTAGGACCGCTTGCTTTCGTCGGGTGGTACGAGAGACTTGTTATGTAGGCAGCGCGATCGACGCAACGCCAAACCCCACCCCACGGAGTTCATCATGACCAGCACCGCCCTGACCCAAGACGTTCAAGACGCAATCCTCGCCAGCGTCGAGCTGAACGACATCGAGACGTTCGACGACGAACACGATCCGGAGGTCTACAGCACCAACGTCTACGTCGACGTGACCATCGACGGCACGACCTACACTGTCGTGCATGAGCGCGGCACGGACGGTGAGGTGGAACGCGCACCGGACGACGGCTGCGGCATCGTCGACGTCTACGTTGCCGTCATGAAGCTGACCGGCGAGTACAACGACGAAGAAGCGGACGACGTGCTGGACATGTTCGAGCACAAGTCGGAAGACCACGTGTCGACCGAAGCGTTCAACCTGGGCCTCGCGATCGACCAGAAGATCGCTCAGGTGGCCGAGGCCGAGCAGGCCGATTTCGACACGAAGCGCGCGGCTGAGCTGGTGATCACCCCCGAGTTCGGCGTGGACGCCAACGGCAACGCGGTGGGCCTGGACAGCGAACGGGCTGTTCTGGTGTTCGAGCACAGCACCGAAAAGTTCGCCAACCTGCTCCGTTTCGACGTGTTCGCGAAGAGCAACGATGGGGACTGGTGCGAGGCCGGCCAGGCCGACATGTTCCACTTCCACCTCGAACCGGCCGAGGTCTACCGGCGCTACGCAGAGCGGCAGGCGATCCGCCAGGAAGAACGCGCGGAACGGGAGGCTTACGAGAGCGGCGAGATCTACGCCTAACCCGAGACTCCACGTTCAACCAGGGCCAGTCCGCGAGGGCTGGCTTTGGGGTACCACAACCACGAACGATTCGGAGCCGCCCATGTTCACCCCCGCACAAGATTCCCACATGACCGTCGCCGAGGCGGCCCAGGCCTTGGGCATCAGCAAAAACCGGGTTTTGCAGCTCATCGACGAGGGGAAGCTCCCCAGCTCGGGCGGCGCAGTGGTGCCGGGCCGGCACCGTAAGCACCGCCTGGGCCCAGCGGACGTGGTCGCGTTGCGGGATCAACGTGCGGACAAGGCGACGCCGTCCGACCTCATGACCACCACCGAGGCGGCCGAGGCCCTGGGGGTGAGCAAAGGGCGTGTGTTCCAGCTTGTCGATGAAGGGAAGCTCACCACGACGGGCGGCGCGGTGGCCCAGGGCAAGCATCGCAAGCACCACCTGGCCCGTGCGGAGGTGGAAGCGTTGCGCGACCAACGTCTGGCGACGATCAAGCCGAAAACCCCGGAGGAGCGCGAGGCCCGACGGCTGGATCTGATCGCCGAACGTGAACGTGTGAGCGCGCTCCGCGAAGCCCTGGCCGAGGGCCTGTTGACCCCGACCGACGTAGCGCGGGACTTGGGCATCAGCCGTCAGGCCGTCAGCCAACTCGTGAATCGCGGGCGCCTGTTGACCGTGACGGTGGGTGGCCACCGCCTGGTGCGACGGTCCGACCTCGACGCGTTCAAGAAGCTCCGCGCATCGCGCCTTGCGGGGATCGCGTTGGAACATGCGGGCAGGGTGCGGTGAAAAGCCGGAACCGGCGAAACAGCAACGTCAAAACCCTGGGCACAGGGCCCACTCGCCCCGATACCGCGCAGCGGACGAAGCGGGGCCTAGGCCGGCGGGGTGGTCAAGCGATGCGTGAGGAAGGGGCTGGAGGCAAGGGGGTGAGGCGGGGCGTGAGCCCTGGTTTATACGTGCCAAGGCACACGTTAAAACGTGCTATAGGCAAGACGAGCGGCATAGAAAAATACCATTGAAAAACAACGGAATACCTTGTTTCGTCATGCCTTAAACCTTTGACTGAAGGCCCTTGGTACGAGAAGGTAAGTATGTAGGCAGCGCGATCAACGCAATGCCAAAACCACCCCAAGGAGCCCAACATGGCAACGATCCTCACCCAAGCCGTTCAAGACGCAATCCTCTCCAGCATCGCGGTGGACCGCATCGAAGTGTTCGACGAGTTCGATCCGAACCCGGAGGTCTACAGCACCAACCTTTACGTCAACGTGACCATCGACGGCGCCACCCACACCGTCGTGTACCAGCGCGGTACGGACGGCATGGTAGAAGAGGCGCCGTGGGAGTCGTGGGGCATGGCGGACGTGTACATCGCCATCCTGAAGCTCACCGGCGACTTCAATGGCCAGGACGCGCTCGACGTGAAGGACATATTTGCAGGCTTCCCGGACGAGTGGGAGGCGTCGCCCGCAGCCAAGGCGTTGGGCGCCGAGATCGTCCGCGAGTGCGCGGCGGTGGCAAGGGAAGCGCAGTACGTGTACGACGCGCAGCACACCGCCTGACCCCCAAGGCTTCACCGTTCGACCAGGGCCCACCCTCACCGGTGGGCTTTGCGGTACAAGCCCCTGGGCTTCCACCGCACCGGAGCCGTTCCATGACCCCCGCACCGTCCTCCCCGTTGACCGTCAAAGAAACGGCCCAGGCCCTGGGCGTCAGCGACGGGCGTGTGATGCAGTTCCTCCGCGCCGGCGTGCTCACCCTGGGCGCCAACCCGGATCCGTCCAGCAGCCCCCATCGCTCGAAGCACCACGTCGACCCGTCGTCGGTCGAGGCGTTGCGGCTGGCCCGTGCCTTGGCACAGATCGATAGGACCGCGCGGGAGGCCCGGCGACAAACGTTCCTCACGGCACGGCAGCGCCTGCAGACCCTCCTCGACGCCCAGGCCCAGGGCCTGCTGACCCCGGCGGACGCGGCGCGCGAGCTGGGCATGTCCCGCCAGTTGCTCCACTTTCACGTGCACCGCGGCAACCTCGCCACCGTGACCGTCGCCGGCCGCCGCCTGGTGCAACGCTCCGACCTCGACGCGTTCAAGCAGCGCCGCGACGGGCACTGACCGGGACCACCACCTCTGGGGGCAGGGCCAGTCCGAAGAGGGCTGGTTTTGGGGTACCACAACCCCCCGATGAGGTATCCAGTGTTTTCCGGTGAACTTGACGTTCGCGGCCTTTCCGACGCGATGGGCCTTCCCGAGAACGAGGTCAACCACCGCCTGTACGGTGGCCGTGAGCCCCTGCTGGTCGGCGCTGGTGGAACGATGGGCGCGACGGCGTCGCTGCCGAAGCCGACCCAGACGAAGCACCGGCACCCGTTCCGGTTCTCGAAGCAGGCGATCGACGACTTCTGGACGACCGAGGTGGGGATCACCCACCGGCCCACCGGCCCACCGGCACCCGGTACACGTGAAACGTCGCCAACACGTTCAGCCCAGGGCCCGCGGCAACGCGGGTTTTGGCGTAACGAGGCCCATGCCTTACCCTTCACGCTTCAGGAGCCCGACCGACCATGACCGCACGCGCGACCCCCACCACCATCAACGGCAAGCCCTGCCTCGGGCTGGCCGACGCCACCGTGCACCTGGGCCTCGCCGCGTCGAGCAAGGCGGCGGTCTGGCGCAAGATTCAGGCGGGCCACCTGCACGGGCTGCAGGACGCCCGGGGCGCATGGTTCATCCCGGTAGCCGAGCTGGACAGCTACAAGGCACGGACCACCGACACGTCCCGCGTCGGGGCCCGCGAGGCGGCGGCGCTGCTCGAGGTGGCGATCACCACGGTTCGCGAGTGGGCGTCCCGTGGCGTGCTGGCCGGGACCCTGGACGATCGGGGCCGGTGGTCGTTCTCGCGCAAGAGCATTGCGGCTCACGTCAAGGCCCTGGCGGTGCAGCGCGAGGGGCTGACCGCGTCCCAGGCCGCGCGGTACTGCTCGCTGGGGCAGGTCAACTCCCCGCTCCGTCACCTCAACACGTTGAACGACGCGGTGAAGCGGGGCGAGCTGACGGCGTTCGTCGACGCCAGCGGCCGGCGCCGGTTCCACCAGGTCGAGCTGGACCGTTTCCTGGCGGAGCGCGCGAAGCAGGACCGCCACGTGCCGGGCACCCTGAGCGCGAAGGAGGCGGCCGAGGTCCTGGGCGTGGCCGACCGCAGCACCATCGGGTGGTTCGCCGAGCGGGGCCAGCTCGACCGGGTCCGCGTCGGGCGGTACTGGCGCTACCCTGTGAAGTCGGTGCAGGCGTTGAAGCGCCGGCGGGACAAGGCGGCCCGGGCCCAGGGCTGAACCAGGGGGCGGGGACCACCGGCACCAGCGCGAACACCAAAATCTTGGGCACAAGGCCCACTCGACCCCGGACCCGCGGAGCGGACGAAGCGGGGCTCCAGGGCGATGGCCCGAACATCGCACCGCACGCGGAGGTGGCGGGCCCAGGCCAGGTGGTGAGAGGAAGGCGGCGAACGCGAGGTGAGGGCCCGGAGGGCGAGTGGGGCGCGAGCCCCGTTTTTCGCATGTGCCACGGCACGGCTCCACCGGGTGGATCCACCATTCATCGGCGAGGGTCGACCGTTCGTCCGATAGCACAAAGTTTCTGCGTTCTTACCGCATAAATCCCGCTTACCGGTGTTGCTTGAGTTGATCGTTTTCGTAAACTGGAAGTATGGGCAGCGCGCGATCGACGCCCCGCCACCACCCCACCCACGGAGTTCTTCATGACCACCGCCACCCCGCACACCAACACGCAAAAGCTCTTCACGTTCCAGAAGGGGAAAGCTACCAAGTCCATCGTTCGATTCATCGCCCACACCGGCGCGGTGTTCGAAGCGACCAGCCTGGAGGAGGTGGTCGAGCGCGCCGAGGATGGCCTGGGCGTGTCGCTGGAGTACGGCATGGAGGAGCACGGCCGCATCGAACGCGTGACCTTGGTCCGCAGCCGGTCCGGCAAGTGGCTTGAGCCGAAGGTGCAGCGCACACGCGTGTGGCCGGAGACCCCCGAATGGCAAGCGGTGCGCCGGACCCTGCTGGACGTCCTCGACGCGTTCCAGAACGGTGCTCCGGCTGGCCCGTGCCCATATGACGAGGACGGCTACCTTCCGGGCGAGCGCGAAGCGCAGGAGGGCCTGGCGCTGGCCGCCTGATCGGCACCACCACCCACGTTGATCCCGGGGCCGCGGGAACGCGGCATTCTGGGTACCATCCCTCCCACACCCATGGGGCACGACATGACGAACGATGAACTGAAAGCTGTGCAAGACCGTCGGGAGCGCTATCAACAGGCGGAATCCCCGGTGCAGACGCTGATCTACACGGGGCGCTACGACGAGGCCTTAGCCGCCATCAAGGCCCGGTTTTGCGGTGAAGACAGGACAGCGGTGCCCGAGCGGTTTCCGTTCTACCTGGAAACCTGGTTGTACCAGGTGATCGGGATGGTGCGGGCGCCGGCCGGTCGTGCGGCGTTCATCGGCGAACTCCTGACCCTGAGCGACAAGAACCCCATGGCTGCCGTCTGGCGGGTCGCGAGAGACGAGGACCCCGTGGCCGCCGTCTGGCGGGTCGCGAACACCTACGGTGTACAGCCCGACGTCTACCCGGAGTTGGTGGTGCTCCTGGGTGCCGACCTGAATCGCGAGGTCTCGCTCTACGTGACCCCGGGGCTCAACGACAACGGCTCAGATTTTATGCAGGGTCCGTTGTGGCTGGTCTTGCTGCTGTGCGTGTGCCGACCGAACGCGGCCAGGTCGATCGGCGTGCTGGCTCACAAGAAATCGTTCAGCGAAGCGGACATCGCGTGGATCGACGAGGCCGCGAGCCTGGCGGCGAAGCATGGCGCTGACCTCGGGCTCGCCAAGACGGTGACGTGGAAGCGCAGCAAACCGGTCCTGCAGGACATGGTGACGAACATCGAAGCGCGGCACCTTCGCCAGGCGCTCGACGCGGAACCCGTCGAGGAGCCCATGCGGGCCCGGGCCCGGTCGCGGCTCTGACCACCCGCTGCACCAACGTTGACCCAGGGCCCACCGCAAAACGGTGGGTTTCGGGGTACCGGGGCCCGGAGCCCCACAACGTTGGAGAAGCAGCATGTCGACACCGAACCGAGCAGAGCTTGACGCCGCTTTCAGCAGCGAGCTGATGACGAAGGCAGCCGCCGCACGGCAGTTGGGCGTGAACGCGAGCAACGTGAGGTACTACATCGAGAAGGGCCGTCTGGCCACCGTTCAGCAGGACGGATTTGACTGGGTTCGGAGGGCGGACCTCGAAGCGTTCGAGATCGAATGGAGGAAGAACCGGAGCGTCGACTGGGCCATTGCCCGGTCGCAGGGGCAGGACGTTCGCCGCGGGATGGCCGAGGGGATGCTGACGCAAGCGGATTCTGCACGACAGCTCGGTGTGGCGGAGAGCACCGTGTGGTATCACGTCCGCCACGGAAACCTTCCCGTGGTGGTGGTCGGCGGGCACCGGCTTGTGCGGCCGGAAGAGCTGGAGACGTTCAGGGCGGCCTTGGCCGCCAAGGCTGCCCCGGCCGGCCTGATGACCGTTGGGGACGCGGCCCTCGAGTTGGGGGTGGATGACGCCACGGTGAGGTATCACGTGAAGGTCGGGCATCTTGCTTCGGTTTTGGTGCGTCGCCGTCATTGGATTCGGCGGGAGGACCTCGACACGCTCAGGTCACGTATCACGAAGGCAAATGGGCCCGAGGTGCTCGCGGCGCTGGCCAACGGCATGCTGACGCCGTCGGACGTTGCCCGCGAGCTGGGCGTCACCCGACAGCGCGCACATCAGTACGTGAACAAAGGGCAACTGGCCACGGTCCTGATCGACGGCCGACGGTTGGTCCGGCGAGAAGACCTTGACGAGTTCATGCAGAAGGCCAAGGCGCGCACGGGACCCAAACCCAAAGGGGGCATCGAGCAGACCTGCTGAGCGCAGCCGCTGCACCCAGGGCCCACCGTCGCGGTGGGCTTGTCGTTAGTGCGTCGCAATCAGCACGACCGGGCCCCATGACCCCAACCCCGCCGGGGCTCCGCCCGGCACTCCAACGCCGGACCCGGGCCACCCCGAACCTCGCCGAAGGCACGGGGCGGGGCTCCACCGTACCCATCTGGGCCGTGCCCTGGCACGGTTAGACCGGCTGCTATAGCGGTGGCGGGACCATTGAAAAATACAAATGGATGGCCCGGCGAATCGCTGTGTCAAACCGTTGACGGGTCCGAGTGTTTCTCTACACTGGACTTATAGGCAGCGCGATCGACGCACCGCCACCACCCCGAGGACCCCGCCATGAGCACCCCCACCTGGAACCTGTTCCGCTTCTACGCCGGCAACGACGATCGCTACACCGAAGCACCCACCAAGGCTGAAGCCATCGCCCGCGGCCTGGGCCTCTCGGTCGATGAGCTGGACGCGGCGATGCTGACGTCCGACAGCTTCGCGGAGGGCTACGTCATCCGCGCGGCGCTTGACACCCAACCGGAGTACAGCGCGGCGATGGCCTGACCACCACCAGCACCACCGTTGGCCCAGGGCCCACCGGCGACGGTGGGTTCGTCCGTACCGGAGCGTCCCGCTCCGCTGGACGGACCACGAACATGGGCAAACCGCACTACTCGAACGACAAGGACCTCCACCGCCACGTGGCAGGGCTGGTCAAGCAGGGGTGGACCTACATGAAGGGCAAGACACACGGAAAACTCGTGGCGCCCAACGGACGACGGATGGCGGTCCCGGTGAGCCCATCGGACCGGCGGGGATTCGAGAACCACGTGCACCAGGTCGAAAGACTGCAGGCTTTACCGGCGGGGCCGATACGGAAACGCAAGGGCAAGTGCCATTGAGGCAGGGTGGTGAGGCTGCGGGGCAAGCGGGTGCCCTGGCACGGGCCCCGCTTGTCCGGTCAGTCGAAAATGCTGTCCCAGAGGGCGCTCACCGCGCTGACGGCGAGACCGACGCCGGCGGCCACCGCCACGACCGGAAGGCTCACCGGCGCGGACACGATCCCCACGGCAGCGGCACCCGCACCACCGACGACCCCGG
>NZ_ANKP01000027.1:0-69770 GCF_000319775.1 Cupriavidus sp. HMR-1 | reverse complement strand
CCCCCGCCGATAGCGAGACCCTGTACAACCTGATTTCGGCGCTGGCCGAATACGAGAAGCTCACGCATCTGGTGGAAGCCACGCCGCAGAAGCTCTGCGATGCGCTGTTCGGCGCGCATCCGGGCGCCGAGGCCGTGATTCTCGAAGTGGATACGGACAGCGGCAAGCTGCCGGTCGGCTTCGCGCTCTTTTTCCACAACTTCTCGACGTTCCTGGCCAAGCCGGGGCTCTACCTGGAAGACCTGTTCGTCGACCCGGCATGGCGCGGGCACGGGCTGGGCAAGGCCCTGCTCAAGCACCTGGCGGCGCTGGCCGTGGAGCGCGGCTGCGGCCGCTTCGAATGGTCGGTGCTCGACTGGAACCAGCCGTCGATCGATTTCTACCGCGCGATGGGTGCCGACGTGATGCCGGACTGGCGCATCTGCCGCGTGACGGGCGATGCGCTGACGAAGCTGGGTGCCTGATCCCTGACGCCCAGGAAACAAAAAGCCCGGCCTCTCGGCCGGGCTTTTTGTTGATACGTCAGCAAGGCTGATCAGACCACCACTGTCTGCGCCTGGCCTTCGGCACGCTCGCGGATCTCACCGATCTGCCACACGGCCTCGCCGGCCGCCTGCAGGTGGCGGATGGCGCGTTCAGCGTCTTCCTTCGCCACGATCACGACCATGCCGATACCGCAGTTGAACACGCGGTGCATTTCGGCGTCGGCCACGCGGCCTTCTGCCTGCAGCCACTGGAACAGCGGCGGCAGCGTCCAGGCATCGCGCTGGATCACGGCGGTGACGTTGTCGGCCAGCACGCGCGGCACGTTCTCGGTCAGGCCACCACCGGTGATGTGGGCCATACCCTTGACCGGCAGCGTTTCGATCAGCGACAGCAGCGGCTTCACGTAGATGCGCGTCGGCGCCATGATGGCGTCCTGCAGGCGCTGGCCGTGGAAGTCGGCGTCCAGGTTCGGACGAGCCACGTCGATGATCTTGCGCACCAGCGAGTAGCCGTTCGAATGCGCGCCCGACGAAGCCAGGCCCAGCACCACGTCACCCGGGGTGATCGTGCTGCCGTCGATGATCTTCTTCTTTTCCACGGCGCCGACCGCGAAACCGGCCAGGTCGTATTCGCCGTCCGGGTACATGCTCGGCATTTCGGCGGTTTCGCCGCCGATCAGCGCGCAGCCAGCCAGTTCGCAGCCGTGGGCGATGCCCTTGATCACGGTGGCCGCGGTTTCCACGTCCAGCTTGCCGCAGGCAAAGTAGTCGAGGAAGAACAGCGGCTCGGCACCCTGCACGAGGATGTCGTTGACGCTCATCGCCACCAGATCCTGGCCCACCGTGTCATGGCGGTTGAGCTGGAACGCCAGCTTGAGCTTCGTGCCCACGCCGTCGGTGCCCGAAACCAGGACCGGCTCCTGGTACTTCTTCGACAGCTCGAACAGCGCGCCGAAACCGCCAATGCCGGCCATCACGCCTTCGCGCATGGTGCGCTTGGCAAACGGCTTGATCCGGTCGACCAGCGCGTCGCCGGCTTCGATGTCAACACCGGCGTCGCGGTAGGAAAGGCCTGCCTGGCCGGCGGTCGGGGATGCGCTCATGAGAACCTGCTTGTCTTTGAGGAGGTGAAGTGTGGATTCCGGCGCTCGGCTGACGCGCTTTTCGCCAAATCTGGCGTAGTGGGCGGGCTCGAGTCCAGTAAAATCGCAATTTTAACGGATACAGGCTCCCGGCGACCAGCTATCGCGGTCACTCTCCGTCAGCCGCAGAATCGGGCAAGTAACGCATTCGTCATGTCACCGCGTCAAAAGCAGCTCTCGCTCGAACTGGGCAGCCCGCCGCCGTCCACATTCGAGAATTTCTTCGTGGCCGCCAACCGCGAGTCCGTGCAGCGCCTGCGCGAACTGCCTGGCCTGGTCGCGCGCGAGCAGGCCACGGACCGCCTGATCTACCTGTGGGGCGAGGTCGGCTCTGGCCGCACGCACCTGCTGCATGCCGTATGCGACGCCGCGCTGCACACCGGCCTGAATTGCCGGTACCTCAGCCCGCACCACGCCCTGTCCGACTTCATGTTTGACCCGTCGTGCCAGATTTATACGGTCGACGACGTCGAATTGCTCGACGAAGCCCGCCAGATCGCGGTGTTCTCACTGTACAACGAGGTCCGCGCCCATGTGCGGTGCGCGCTCGTGGTGGCCGGGGGCCTGGCGCCGCGGGCCATGCCGGTACGTGAAGATTTGCGCACCCGGCTCGGCTGGGGCCTGGTATACCAGGTGGAATCGCTCTCGGACGAGGACAAGATGGCCGCGCTCTTGCAGGCCGCACGCGAGCGGGGCCTGCAGTTGTCACCCGAAATCCCGCACTGGCTCGTCACACGGCACTACCGTGACATGCCCAGCCTGATGGCGCTGCTGGACGCGCTCGATACCTACTCGCTCGAACGCAAACGCGCGGTGACGCTGCCGCTGCTGCGCGAAATGTTCGCTGAATTCCGGGAGTAACCGACGCCCCGCCGGCCTGGCTGGCACGAAATCCGCTCGGTCCGGGCTCAGGACACCGCCGGACTGGCAAGGCCGGCTCCCTGCCCCGACTGCCTGTTGCACTCTCATGTAAAATCGCCGCCCATGAATCTGGCATTGTTTGACCTCGACCACACCCTGATCCCCACCGATAGCGACCATGAGTGGGGCCGCTTCCTAATTCGCATGGGCGTCGTCGACGAGGAATCCTATCGTCGCAAGAACGACGAGTTCTATAGCCAATACAAGGCTGGCACGCTCGATATCGGGGCATTCCTGCGCTTCGCGCTGGCCCCGCTGGCTGCCAATCCGCGCGACCGCCTGGATCAATGGCGTGTGCGCTTCATGCACGAGGTAATCGAGCCCGTCATCACGCCGCAGGCCCGCGCGCTGGTCTACAAGCACCTGGAAGCCGGCGACCTGTGCGCGGTGGTGACTGCCACCAACAGTTTCGTGACGGCCCCGATCGCCCAGGCATTCGGGATCAAGCACCTGATCGCCACCGAGCCCGAGACCATTGACGGCAAGCCGGAAAGCGCCTTCACCGGTGAAGTATTCGGCGTGCCGAGCTTCCGGGAAGGCAAGATCACCCGCGTGGAGAGCTGGCTGAAGGGCTTGGGCGCCCGCTGGGACGACTTCGGCTCGACGACGTTCTACAGCGACTCGGCCAACGACCTGCCCCTGCTCGAGAAAGTCAGCGAGCCGGTGGCCGCCAACCCGGACGATCGCCTGCGCACCCATGCAGCCTCGGCCGGCTGGCGCATCATGGATCTGTTCTGAAGTGATCAAAAAGCTCATCAACCGGCTGCTTGGCAAGCCGGGGCCCAAGCAGCGCCGCACCGGACGCGCCCATGCGGCGCGCGTCGTCGGCGTTGACGAACACCGAATCGACCCGGCGCTGATCTCGCGCAACGCGGTCAAGGTGACCTCCACCCTGCAGCAGGCCGGCTACCAGGCCTTCATCGTGGGTGGCGCCGTGCGCGACCTGCTGCTCGGCATCAAGCCGAAGGACTTCGACGTGGCAACCAATGCCACGCCCGAGCAGGTGCAGGCGCTGTTCCGCCGCTCACGCATCATCGGCCGACGCTTCCAGATCGTTCACGTCACGTTCTACGGCGGCCGCGAGCAGGAAATCATCGAAGTCTCGACCTTCCGCGCGCTGGTCGACGCCGTCGCCAGCGAGACGCTGCCCGAAGGCCGCCGCCTCAAGCGCGCGGAACTCGACAGCAAGACCCACGCGATCGACGCCAGCGGCCGCGTGCTGCGCGACAACGTCTGGGGCACGCAGGCCGAGGACGCGGAACGCCGCGACTTCACGATCAACGCGATGTACTACGATCCGGCCGCGCAGACCGTGCATGACTACCATCACGGCATGGAAGACATCCGCGCGCGCACGCTGCGCATGATCGGCGACCCGGTCACGCGCTATCGCGAGGACCCCGTGCGCATGCTGCGCGTGGTGCGTTTTGCGGCCAAGACGGGCTTTTCGATCGACGACCACACGCGCGAGCCGATCGTCGGCCTGGCCTCGCTGATCCACAACGTGCCCAGCGCGCGCCTGTTCGACGAAATGCTCAAGCTGCTGATGTCCGGCCATGCGTGGGCCTCGCTGCAGGAACTGCGCAAGGCGGGCCTGCACAAGGGCCTGCTGCCGCTGCTGGACGTCGCGCTGGAACAACCGATGGGCCAGCGCTTCGTGCAGCTCGCCCTCGACAACACCGACCGCCGCGTGCAGGCGGGCAAGCCGGTTTCGCCGGGCTTCCTGTTCGCATCGCTGCTCTGGCACCACGTGCTGCAGCGCTGGAACAAGCTGCGCGAGCAAGGCGAGCACCCGATCGCCGCGCTCAACACCGCGATGGATCAGGTGCTGGAAAAGCAGACCGGCCAGCTTGCGATCCAGCGCCGCTTTGTCACCGACATGCGCGATATCTGGGGGATGCAGCCGCGTTTCGAGAAGCGCGTCGGTCGCATGCCGTTCCGCCTGCTGGAATCGCCGCGCTTCCGCGCTGGCTACGATTTCCTGCAACTGCGCTGCGAAGCCGGTGAACAGGCGGCCGAAATGGGCCAGTGGTGGACCGACTTCCAGAACGCGTCCCCCGATCAGCGCGAAGCGATGATCGAGGCCGCGCGCCCAGCCCGTTCCAGGGGTGGCAAGGGTGGCCAGGGCGGCCAGGGTGGACAGAGCGGCGCAAACGAACCGGAAGCTGGCGAAGGCGCGGAAGGAGCGGAAGGCGATGCGCCGGCCCGCAAACGGCGTCGCCGACGCAGTCCGCGGAAATCAGATAAAGTGTCTTCCCGCAGCGAGGCGGATTCGGCAGAAGGAGGTCAGGCCGTCGCACAATCCCGCCGCGCCCAGCCGGAGGAATAACATGACGCTCGCCTTCATCGGCATCGGCGCCAATCTTGGTGATGCACGCCAGGCAGTAAAAGACGCCATCGTGTGCCTGGCCCAGCAGGTCGGCATCACGGTGGTCGCCAAGTCGTCGTTCTATCGCACCGCACCAGTCGACGCCACAGGCGCTGACTACTTCAACGCGGTGGTGAAGATCGAGACGCCGTTCACGGCAGCGCAGCTCCTGCGTATCTGCCACCACATCGAAGACCAGTTCGGCCGGGAACGGCCGTTCCGGAACGCGCCGCGCACGCTCGACCTGGATCTGCTGCTGTTCGGCGCGGAGTCGATCAATACCGAAGTGCTGACCGTTCCGCATCCGCGCATCACCGAGCGTGCGTTCGTGCTGGTGCCGCTGGTCGAGCTCGATCCCGAGATCGAGATTCCTGGAGTGGGCCGCGCGGCCGGTTTCCTGCCGGACGTGCAGGAACAGCGCATCGAGAAGTTTTCCTCATGCAAATGCTCGCGCATGAAGGAAGGCGACGGCGCGCAGCCATGAGCGCGCCACGCCGCGGCTGACACATGCTCGATCATCTGCGTCGTATCGTCATCGAAGGCCCGGTCGGCTCCGGCAAGGCCGCGCTGGCCCAGCGCCTGGCGCGCCATCTCCAGGCGGGCGAACTGCCCGACGGCGCGCGCAACAACCCCTTCCTCGAACGCTTCTACCGCGAACCACAGCGCTATGCGCTGGCGATGCAGCTCGCCTGCCTGAACCAGCGCGTAACCCAGCTCCAGCAGTGGCATTCGGCGATGCTGGCCGGCCAGCGCATGATCGGCAACTTCCTGTTCGCGCGCGACCGTGTCTACGCTTCGCTGACACTCGACACCGACGAACTCGCGCTCTACGACGCGCTGGCGGCACGCCTGCAAGCGCCGGCGCAGCGCGTGGATCTGGTCATCATGCTACAGGCCACGCCTTCGTTGCTGCGTGAGCGAATCGCGCGGCGCGGCCTGCCCGGCGAGAGCGGTATTGACGACCAATATCTGCAGCGGCTCACCGATGCTTATGGCGAGTTGTTCCACCGCTACGACGAAGCCCCCGTGCTGATCGTCGATACCGCACATTTCAACCCGGTAGACAACGACGTCGATTTCCGTACACTACTGTCGCGCATCGAGAACATGCGAGGCCGCAGGGCCTTTCTGAATCTCGTAGCGTCCTGAGTCGTCCCGAGCGCCTGTCGGGCCGTTTCCACACGTGAAGCGGCTTTCGCCAGGCAGCACAACACACGAAAAAGACAGCGGTCGACCCTGGCAATTCGATGCACGGGTCCGAACCGATCAACCACGGGTACTGCCATGAGTTACCTCCTCGATCCCTCCCGCAAGACCGTTACCATCCCCAAACTGCAGGCCATGCGTGAAGCCGGCGAAAAGATCGCCATGCTCACCGCCTACGATTCCAGCTTCTCCGCGCTGCTCGATCTCTGCGGCGTGGAAGTGATCCTGGTCGGCGATTCGCTCGGCAACGTGATGCAGGGCCAGCAGACCACGCTGCCCGTCACGCTCGAGCACATGGTCTATCACACCGAATGCGTGTCGCGCGGCAACCAGACCGCGCTGCTCGTGTCCGACCTGCCGTTCGGCACGTATCCGACCCCCGAGAAGACCTTCGAAAGCGCCGCCGCGCTGATGCGTGCCGGCGCGCAGATGGTGAAGCTCGAAGGCGGTGACTGGCTGGCGCCGACGGTGAAGTTCCTGGTCGAGCGCAGCATTCCGGTATGCGCGCACATCGGGCTGACGCCGCAATCGGTACACGCGCTCGGCGGCTTCAAGGTGCAGGGCAAGACCGACGAGAGCGCCGCGCAGCTGAAGCGTGACGCGCTGGCGCTGCAGCAGGCCGGCGCGCAGCTGATCGTCATGGAGGCCGTGCCGGCCAAGCTCGCCGGCGAAGTGACTGCGCAACTCTCCATCCCGACCATCGGTATCGGCGCTGGCGTCGATTGCTCGGGCCAGGTGCTGGTGCTGCAGGACATGATCAACATCTACCCGGGCCGCAAGGCCAAGTTCGTGCGCAACTTCATGGAGGGACAGACCTCGATCGAAGCGGCGATCCGGGCCTATGTGGCTGCGGTGAAGGACGGCAGCTTCCCGGCCGTCGAGCATACGTTCTCGGCCTGAACGCCGCGTGGAGATCGGCGCCGCCACGCTCGAAGCATTCCGCCTGCTGGTCAGCGGCGACGGCGCCTTGTGGTTCATTGTCTGGACTTCGCTGATGGTGGCCGGGCTGGGACTGGCACTCGCCACGGTGCCGGCCATCGGCGCGGCCTACCTGATCGCCACGCAGCAATTTCCTGGCCGGCGCGCCGTCGTGGTCGTCGCCCAGGCATTCCTCTCATTTCCGACCGTGCTGGTCGGCCTGATTCTCTACCTGCTGTTCACGCGCCAGGGGCCGCTGGGCGGTTTCTCGCTGTTGTTCACACCCGCAGGCATGGTGATCGGCCAGGCCGTGATCGCCTTCCCCGTCATCCTGGCGTTCGCGTTATCCACGCTGCAGTCGGCCGATCCACGTCTGCGTGAGACAGCGTGGGTGCTCGGCGCAGGACGCTGGCAGACCTGCATGACCGTGCTGCGCGAACTGCGTTTTGGCCTGATGGCCGCAGTGGTCGCGGGTTTCGGCCGCGTGATTGCCGAGGTCGGTTCAGCGCTGATGATTGGCGGCAATATCGAAGGCGCCACACGCACGATCACCACGGCCATCGCGCTGGAAACGAGCAAGGGCGAATTCGCCGAAGGCATCGCATTGGGCATCGTGCTCGTGGCACTGGCGCTGATCGTCAATGTGCTGATGGCCTGGTTGCAGGGCGCCGGAGGTTTTCGCCGATGAGCACGCGGACACCTGCCCCGCTGCTGACGGTGCGAGGATTGTCGCGGCGCGTCGGCGCGCGCAAGTTGTTCGACATCGCCGAACTGGATTTCCCGCGCGCGACGGCCATCGCGCTGACCGGTGTCAACGGCGCGGGAAAGTCGACGCTGCTGCGGATAGTGGCCGGGCTCGAACCGGCGCCCGGCGCGACCGCAAGCTGGACCGATGCGAATGGCACCGCGCACACCGTGCCGCTTTCGCCGTTGCCAATGTCGCTACGGCGTCGCATCGCCTACATGCATCAGCATCCGTACCTGTTCCGCACCTCAGTGCGCGAGAACATCGCCTATGGCCTGCGTCACCACGGCCTGCCACGCGACGAGATTGATCGGCGGGTGGGCGCTGCGCTCGGCTGGGCCGGCGTGGTGCACGTTCAGGACACTGCGCCCGACAAGCTATCCGGTGGAGAAATCCAGCGTGTGGCACTGGCGCGCGCGAAGGTGCTGGAGCCCGATCTGCTGCTGCTCGACGAGCCGACCTCAAGCCTCGATGGTCACGCGCGCGAACAGGTCATCGCGCTGATCGGCGAACTGGCCGCCGAAGGGCGAACCGTCGTAATGGTCTGTCACGACCGCGAGCTGATCAACCTGCCCGGCGTGGTGCGCTGGAAGCTCGGCGAAGGCCGGCTTGATACGCGACACAAGTAGTCGCTGCGGCAGACACCCTAGACACCGTGCTCAGATCAGGCGCGCGCGCAGCGTGCCGCGCAATGCGTTGGCGATGACGACGGCTTCGGCGTGTTGCACCATGTCACGCGTCACGGTGACTTCCTGCACCGATCCATCGATCAATGCGTCCCCCTCTTCGAGCACCACGGCACGCATCACGCCCGGCAGGATGTCCGCCGAGAGTGGCGGTGTCATCCACTGGCCATCCACCTTGATGAACACCGAACTGCGGCCGCCTTCGAGCAGTTCGTCGCACGTGTTGAAGAACAGGCTATCGAACCCGCCTGCCCGCTCCGCGGCCTGCCATCCCTGATCGAACACGGCGCGCGCGCTGAGCTTGTGCCGGCGCAGCGGATCGTGAACGGGCAGGCATGTCGGTGCGATCTCGATACCCACGACGCCATGAGCGAGCGGAGCCAATGCCCCGCTGGCGAATACCAGCGTGCCGCGCTTGTCCACGCTCACGCGCAGGCGCCAGTCGCCATCGCCCAGTCGCGCGGCTTCAGCCTGCACCGCCGCGCGGGCTTCAGGCAAGTCCAGCGCGAAGCCGAACGCCGCCGACGAGTTCGCTAGTCGCTGCAAATGGCGCTCGCGATGTAGCACTGCGCCATCGCGCGCATGCATGGTCTCGAACAACGTGAAGCCGGGGTCATGACCGGTCAGGAACCGCGCTTTCCATCCGCATTCGGCGTACTCATTGTCGGCCACGCTATCGTGCACGATGCCACCGCCCACACCCATCTCGGCCGCGCGCAGGCCATCGGCCCCGGGCGACGCCAGCACCAGCGTGCGGATCGCCACAGACATGCCGAAGGCGCCGACGCCAATGATTTCCGTAGACTCATGCGATGGTGCATCGAGCCAACCGATCGCGCCCGTGTACAACCCACGTGGCGACGTCTCGAGCTCGGCGATGATCTGCATCGTGCGCCGCTTGGGCGCACCGGTAATCGAGCCGCACGGGAACAGCGCGGTCATCAACGCGCCAAACGACGTACCCGGGCGCGCGGTCGCGGTGACTGTCGACGTCATCTGCAATACGCGGCCGAACGGTTCGACGACGAAGCGCTCGGGCACCGTCACGCTCCCGGGGACCGCCACGCGACCGAGGTCGTTGCGCAGCAGGTCGACGATCATCACGTTCTCGGCGCGGTTCTTGGCATCGGTGGCCAGTTGTTTCGCGGCGCGCGCATCCTGCTCGGCATCCCCGGAGCGCGGCGCGGTGCCCTTCATCGGACGCGCGACGAGATGTCCGTGGCCATCGTGCTCGACGAACAGTTCGGGCGATAGCGACAGCACCCAACCGTCACCGGGCAGATGCGCAAGCACGCCGAACGGCACCGGCTGTGCCGCGCGCAATGCCGCGTAGAACGCCATCGGATCGCCAAACACGCGACAGCGTAGTCGTTGCGTGAAGTTGACCTGATAGGTATCGCCCGCCTCGATGTAATCGTGGATGCGCGCGATCGCTTCCGTGTATTGCGTCCGCGTGGTGCTGGCCGTGACGTCGAGCGCGCCCGTCGGGCCTGGTTGCGCGCCAGCGGCTAGCCACTGCGCCACGCCTTCGGTATCGAGCCGGCGCAACGTGCGAAACCACAGCACACGCAGGGCGCCATCGTGAAACGGCAGCGCATTGCCGACGTGCACGGGTGCGCCGACGATCGCACCACCGAATTCGTAGGGCGCAAAGAACGCGGCGTGCAACCCGTCCCGCCAGCCGCTGGCCAGCAGCGTGTCGAGCGCCGATACGTCGGCGCCGGCCTCCAGCACGTCCTCCCGGACGAAATCGGTATAGAGACGCGAAGCCGTCACGCCAGGGCCGGCTGTGGCGTCGTCGAGCAGAACGAAGGGGGGCGAAGGGATGGGTACCACGAAGACTGGATGCGAAAACGCTGCAGTCGGCATTATCGCTGCGTTGGGCGTAAAAAAAACGGCCACGCTGGACACGTGGCCGGTTTCATCGTCCTGTTGACGGGTCGATGAGGCGATCAGCTAAAGAAGCTCTTCACCTTGTCGAGCCAGGACTGCTCCTGCGGGCTGTGACGCGAACCGCCCTCGTGCACCGAGCGGTCGAACTGGCGCAGGATGTCCTTCTGGGCCTCGGTCAGCTTGACCGGCGTCTCCACGTTCACATGCACGTAGAGGTCGCCCGGATATCCGGAACGCACACCCTTGATGCCCTTGCCGCGCAGGCGGAACGTCTTGCCGGCCTGGGTGCCTTCCGGCACCGGGAAACTGGCCCGGCCGCCCAGCGTCGGCACTTCGATATCGCCGCCCAGCGCCGCCGTGGCGAACGAGATCGGCATCTGGCAGTGCAGGTCGTCGCCGTCGCGCTCGAACACCGGGTGCTGCTTGATATGCACCTCGACGTAGAGATCGCCCGGCGGGCCGCCGTTGATGCCCGGCTCGCCGTTGCCCGACGAACGGATACGCATCCCTTCGTCGATACCGGCCGGAATCTTGACCTCGAGCGTCTTCTGCGACTTGAGCTTGCCCTGACCATGGCACTTCGTGCACGGCTTCGGGATGAACTTGCCGCTGCCGTGACACTTCGGGCAGGTCTGCTGCATCGTGAAAAAGCCCTGCGACACACGCACCTGGCCCACGCCGTTACAGGTCGGGCAGGTTTCAACCGACGAACCCGGCTCGGCGCCATTGCCGTGGCAGTGTTCGCAATCGTCCCAGTGCGGCACGCGGATCTGCGCCTCGTGGCCATGCGCGGCCTGCTCCAGCGAGATCTCCATGCTGTAGCGCAGGTCGGCGCCACGGTAGGCCTGCGGGCCGCCGCCACGGCGTCCGCCGCCGGCTGCCTGGCCGAAGATGTCGCCGAAGATATCGCCGAACGCTTCCGCGAAGCCACCGCCGCCAAACCCGCCGCCGCCGAATCCACCGGCCATGTTCGGGTCCACGCCAGCGTGGCCGTATTGATCGTAAGCCGCCTTCTTCTCGGGGTCGGAGAGCATCTCGTAGGCCTCCTTGACCTCCTTGAATTTCTCCTCGGCTTCCTTGTTATCCGGATTGCGGTCCGGATGGTGCTTCATCGCGAGCTTGCGATAAGCCTTCTTGATCTCGTCGTCGCTCGCGTTCTTGCCTACCCCGAGCACTTCGTAGTAGTCACGTTTTGCCATGGTGGCTCATACCTGATTGGCCCGACGGAGCCCTTACATGCCCGCCGCGCGATAAGCAAAAAAGCCGAGCGCAGTGTCCAACCGAGGTTTGCACCTGGTGTCAGACAACCGTCGCCCGGCGTCGGGAACGGGTGGCGGCGCCGGCATCACCCGCGCCGCCACCCGCCGTCCCGATTACTTCTTGTCGTTCACTTCCTTGAACTCGGCATCCACGACGTTGTCGTCCTGCGGCTGGGCCTGCTGCTGTGCGCCGCCGGCTGCGCCGGCACCTGCCGCCGCACCTTCACCGGCCTGGGCCTGCATGTCGGCGTAGACCTTCTCGCCCAGCTTCTGGCTGACTTCGGACAGCGCATTGACCTTGGCGTCGATCTCGGCCTTGTCACCACCGCGGGCGGCATCTTCCAGGTCCTTGATCGCGGCTTCGATCTTTTCCTTCTCGCCGGCTTCGAGCTTGTCGCCGTACTCGCCCAGCGCCTTGCGCGTCGAGTGGATCAGCGCGTCGGCCTGGTTGCGGGCGTCGGCCAGCTCACGGGCGCGCTTGTCTTCCTCGGCATTGGCTTCGGCATCCTTCACCATGCGCTGGATCTCGTCTTCGGACAGACCCGAGTTCGCCTTGATCGTGATGCGGTTTTCCTTGCCGGTGGCCTTGTCCTTGGCGCCCACATGCAGAATGCCGTTGGCGTCGATGTCGAACGAGACCTCGATCTGCGGCGTGCCACGCGGTGCCGGCGCAATGCCTTCCAGGTTGAACTCGCCCAGCATCTTGTTGCCGGTGGCCATCTCGCGCTCGCCCTGGTACACCTTGATCGTCACGGCCGGCTGATTGTCGTCAGCGGTCGAGAAAACCTGTGCGTGCTTGGTCGGGATGGTCGTGTTCTTGTTGATCATCTTGGTCATCACGCCACCCAGCGTTTCGATGCCCAGCGACAGCGGCGTCACGTCCAGCAGCAGCACGTCGGTACGGTCGCCCGACAGCACCGAACCCTGGATGGCGGCACCCACGGCCACGGCTTCGTCCGGGTTCACGTCCTTGCGGGCTTCCTTGCCGAAGAACTCGCGCACCTGTTCCTGCACCTTCGGCATACGGGTCATGCCGCCGACCAGGATCACGTCGTCAATGTCGCTGACCTTGACGCCCGCATCCTTGATCGCGGTACGGCACGGTTCGATCGTGCGGGTGATCAGTTCTTCCACCAGCGCTTCGAGCTTGGCGCGCGTGATCTTCAGGTTCAAGTGCTTCGGACCCGAGGCATCGGCCGTGATGTACGGCAGGTTGATCTCGGTCTGCTGCGAGCTCGACAGTTCGATCTTGGCCTTTTCAGCGGCTTCCTTCAGGCGTTGCAGCGCCAGCACGTCCTTCGACAGATCGACGCCCTGTTCCTTCTTGAACTCGCCGATGATGTAGTCGATGATGCGCTGGTCGAAGTCCTCGCCACCGAGGAACGTGTCGCCGTTGGTCGACAGCACTTCGAACTGCTTTTCGCCATCCACGTCGGCGATTTCGATGATCGAGATGTCGAACGTGCCGCCGCCGAGGTCATACACGGCAATCTTGCGGTCGCCCTTCTCGTTCTTGTCCATGCCGAACGCCAGCGCTGCAGCGGTCGGTTCGTTGATGATGCGCTTGACGTCCAGCCCGGCGATGCGGCCGGCATCCTTGGTTGCCTGGCGCTGCGAGTCGTTGAAGTACGCCGGCACCGTGATCACGGCTTCGGTCACCGGCTCGCCCAGGTAGTCCTCGGCGGTCTTCTTCATCTTGCGCAGCACTTCGGCCGAAACCTGCGGCGGGGCCAGCTTCTGGTCGCGCACGCCAACCCAGGCGTCGCCGTTGTCGGCCTTGACGATCGCGTACGGCATCAGGCCGATGTCCTTCTGGACTTCCTTCTCTTCGAACTTGCGGCCGATCAGGCGCTTCACCGCGTACAGCGTGTTACGCGGGTTGGTGACGGCCTGGCGCTTGGCAGGCGCGCCAACCAGGATCTCGCCATCTTCCATGTAGGCGATGATCGACGGCGTGGTGCGTGTGCCTTCGGAGTTCTCGATGACTTTCGGCGTGTTGCCTTCCAGAATGGACACGCAGCTGTTGGTGGTACCGAGGTCGATACCGATGATCTTACCCATAGTGTTCTCTCCTATTGAGCCCCGCTTCTTGAGATCAGGGCTGCAATTCAACCTGAATGCGAAATGTGGCCATCGCGGGCCATTTCAAGGGCGAAATTCGCAAATCCGAGTAAATTTCTCGGAAAAACGAGTCAGCCTAATTAGTGGCTCATGCGTAACTTTCAGGACTCCCGCTCGCGCTGCCAGAGCACGTCGCTCCCGCCACCCACACGGTTCAGCACACGGGCCAGCACGAACAGCAGGTCTGACAGCCTGTTCAGGTACTGGCGCGGCGCCTCGTTGAGCGCTTCGGCTGCGCCCAGCTCCACAAGCGCACGTTCCGCCCGGCGGCAGACCGTACGGCAGATGTGGGCCTGCGCGGCGGGCCGGCTTCCGCCCGGCAGGATGAATTCGGCCAGCCGTGGCAGGGCGGCATTGTAATGGGCCAGCCAGTCGTCGAGCTGGGCCACCTGTGGCGCCTTGAGCAAGGTATAGCCCGGGATGGAGAGTTCACCACCCAGGTCGAACAGGTCGTGCTGGATATGGAGCAGCGCGGCGCGGACGTCCTCGGGCAGATCCGGTTCGGTCAGCAGCAGGCCGATATGGGAATTCAGCTCGTCCACGTCGCCGATCGCGACGATGCGCAGGCTGTTCTTGCCAACCCGGCTGCCGTCGCCGAGGCCCGTGGTGCCGGCGTCGCCGGTGCGCGTGGCAATTTTGGACAGGCGATTACCCATGCCGGTCTCCTTGTGGTCAGTGTTTTAGAAGTGGCGCAATTATGGACCCTCCGGGGCCCGGCAGGCCCTGCCACGTGCCGCGCGGGGCGTGTTGGAGACGCATTGGGGACGTATTGGGGACGTATGGGAGACGTGGAAGGCGACGTAGAATGGCGGCATTCCCTTGCATACAGAGCTATACGGCCCGAGCCGGAGACCCGCATGAACCACCCCACACCTGCCGCCGCCCTGGCGCGCCGGCCGTTCCCGTCGGAACTGGCCGATGCCCTCGCCGCCCGCTTCGGCGACCGCTTCACCACCTCGGCCGGCGTGCGCGAGCATCATGGCCGCGACGAATCCCCGTTCCCGCCCGAACTGCCGGACGCCGTGGTCTTTGCCCATAGCACCGAGGAAGTGGCCGAACTGGCGAAGCTCTGCAACACGCATGGCGTGCCGCTGATCCCCTACGGCGCCGGCTCCTCGCTCGAGGGCCACCTGCTGGCCGTGGCCGGCGGTATCAGCCTCGACCTGTCGCAGATGAACCGGGTGCTGGCCGTGCACCCCGAGGATCTGACCGTCACCGTCCAGCCCGGCGTCACGCGCAAACAGCTCAACCAGGAGATCAAGGACACGGGCCTGTTCTTCCCGATCGACCCGGGCGCCGATGCGTCGCTGGGTGGCATGTGCGCCACGCGCGCCTCGGGCACCAACGCGGTCCGCTACGGCACCATGCGCGAGAACGTACTGGCGCTGACCGTGGTCACGGCCGACGGCCGGGTCATCCGCACCGGCACCAATGCGCGCAAGTCGTCGGCGGGCTATGACCTGACGCGCCTGTTCGTCGGCAGCGAAGGCACGCTCGGCATCATCACCGAAGTTACGGTGCGGCTCTATCCGCAGCCGGAAGCGATCTCCGCAGCCGTCTGCGCCTTCCCGAGCATGGGCGACGCCGTGCGCGCCACCATCCAGACGATCCAGCTTGGCGTGCCCGTGGCCCGGGTGGAGTTCGTCGACGCCCTGGCAATCCGTGCGATCAACCGCCATGACAATCTGACCTTGCCGGAAACGCCCCACCTGTTCTTCGAGTTCCATGGCACCGAGGCCGGCGTGCGCGAACAGGCCGAGACCGTGCAGGACATCGCCGCCGAGCACGGTGGCCAGGGCTTCGAATGGGCCACACGGCCCGAGGACCGGTCGCGGCTCTGGAATGCCCGCCATACCGCCTATTTCGCGATGCTCCAGCTGAAGCCGGGCTGCAAATCGGTCACCACCGACGTCTGCGTGCCGATCTCGCGGCTGGCCGACTGCGTGACCGAAACCGAGCGCGATCTGAACGCGTCGTCGCTGCCTTGCCCGATCGTTGGTCACGTCGGGGACGGCAACTTCCACGTGGCGATCCTGGTGGACCCGGACAAGCCCGAGGAAATGGCCGAGGCCGAGGACATCAACCGCCGCATCGTGCAGCGTGCACTGGCGATGGGCGGCACTTGCACCGGCGAACACGGCGTGGGCCTGCACAAGATGGGATTTCTGGTGCAGGAGCATGGCGAGGATGCGCTCGACCTGATGCGCGCGATCAAGGATGCACTCGACCCGAACCACATCCTGAATCCGGGCAAGATCTTCAGCGCCACGCGCTGAGCACGCGGCCATGGCATCGGTTTTCCATCGCGTCCCACCCCTGCACCTGCTGATCGCGTTCGAAGCGGCTGCCCGGCTGGGCAGCTTCGCGCGCGCTGCCGAGGAGCTGTCGGTGACGCCGAGCGCGGTCTCGCACAGGATCAAGAACCTTGAGGAACTCTGGGGCGACGACCTGTTCGTGCGCTCGAACGCCGCGCTGCGGCTGACCGCGGCCGGCACACGCTACCAACGCAACGTGCAGGATGCGCTGAAGTCGCTCAACGAACTGGCACGCCCCGAGTACAACAAGCTGCGCACGCGGCTGCGCGTGGCGATCCCGCCGACATTCGGTCGCCAGCACCTGGTGCCGCGCCTGCCCGAGTTCACCGCGCTCTATCCGCATATCGATCTCGAACTGCACCTGGCCGTGCCGTTCCTCGACGTCAAGGCCGAGGACACCGATATCGAAATCCGCTACGGCACCGGCCGCTACCCCGACCTGAAGACCACGAAACTGCTGGTCGAGCCCGTGTTTCCGGCGTGCGGCCGCGAGTACTACGAGCGCGTGAACGGCTTTGCGGTCACCAAACCCGAGGATCTGCACAATCTGACGCTGCTGCGCAGCCCGCTGGAACCGTGGCGGCCGTGGTTCGAAACCGCCGGCCTGGACTGGCCGGAGCCGCTGACCGGCGCGCAGTTCAACGATATCGGCCTGATGCTGGAGGCGATCGTCTCGAACCAGGGCGTGGGGCTGGTGCGCCAGCGCATGGCGCGGCAGTGGCTGGCGGCGGGCCAGATGGTGAAGCTGCTCGATATCGAGTCCGTATCGCCACACGGCTACTACATCGTCGAACGCGAGCAGGCGCCGCTGATGCCCGAGGCGCGCTACTTCATCGACTGGCTGCTCGGGCTGGACTGGTAGCGGACAAGCCACTACGCTGGAAGCGGCATCGTCCGCGGCCTCGGGCATTTGCACCCGGCATGAACCTTTTTGATCGGGTCGTCGTGCCGAATTCACGTGCGCCAGGGCGCTCCCGGCGGGGTGCCTGCGCTATAGTCTGCCGTCCCGGCCCCGGTACGAGCACGCATCCACGCGGGAATCGTGCGCGTCGGCCGGTCCGTCACAGGAGTTGCCATGAACGCCCCGCAAGACGCCCAATCTGTCGCCGGTGAATCCGCGGAGACGCGACGCGCCACGCTGCTGGCCGGCCTCGCCCGCATCCTGCCCGACACGGCCGTGCTGTGGAAGGCCGAGGACACTGTGCCGTACGAGTGCGACGGTCTGGCCGCCTATCGCCAGGTTCCAGACGCCGTGGTGCTGCCCGATACCGAGGAGCAGGTCTGCGCGGTGCTGCGCCTGTGCCATGAGCTCGGCGTGCCGGTGGTGCCACGGGGCTCCGGCACCAGCCTGTCTGGCGGCGCGATGCCGATCGCCGGCGGACTGGTGCTGTCGCTGGCCAAGTTCAAGCGCATCCTGTCGCTCGATCCGTATTCCCGCACGGCCGTGGTTCAGCCCGGCGTGCGTAACCTGGCGATCTCTGACGCCGCCGCCCCGCACAACCTCTACTACGCGCCCGACCCATCGTCGCAGATCGCCTGTTCGATCGGCGGCAACGTGGCCGAGAACTCGGGTGGCGTGCACTGCCTCAAGTACGGCCTGACGGTCCACAATGTGCTGCGCGTGCGCGCGGTAACGATGGAAGGCGAGGTGGTCGTGTTCGGGTCCGAGGCGCCCGACGCGCCGGGCCTCGACCTCCTGGCCGCAATGATCGGCTCCGAAGGCATGCTGGCCGTGGTCACGGAAGTCACCGTGAGGCTCATTCCCAAGCCGCAGCTCGCGCAGGTCATCATGGCCAGCTTCGATGACGTGGAGAAAGGCGGCAATGCCGTGGCCGACGTGATCGCCGCGGGCATTATCCCGGCCGGGCTGGAGATGATGGACAAGCCCGCCACGGCCGCCGTGGAGGAATTCGTCAAGGCCGGCTACGACCTCGACGCCGCCGCGATCCTGCTGTGCGAGTCGGACGGCACGCCCGAGGAAGTGGCCGAGGAAATCGCCCGCATGAGCGAGGTGCTGCGCGCATCGGGCGCGACGCGCATCACGGTGTCGCAAAGCGAAGCCGAGCGCCTGCGCTTCTGGAGCGGCCGCAAGAACGCCTTCCCGGCTGCGGGCCGCATCTCGCCCGACTACTACTGCATGGACGGCACGATCCCTCGCAAGCACATCGGCACGCTACTCAAGCGCATCGAGCAGATGGAGCACAAATACGGGTTACGCTGCATCAACGTTTTCCATGCGGGCGATGGCAATATGCACCCCCTGATCCTGTTCGATGGCGCGGATCACGACGAGTGGCAGCGCGCAGAGTTGTTCGGGTCGGACATCCTGGAGACCTGCGTGGAACTCGGCGGCACCGTGACCGGCGAGCACGGTGTGGGCGTGGAAAAGCTCAACTCGATGTGCGTGCAGTTCTCCCCGTCCGAGCGTGAGGCGTTCTTCGGGGTCAAGGCCGCATTCGATCCCGCCCGGCTGCTGAACCCGGACAAGGCAATCCCCACGCTTGCGCGCTGCGCCGAATACGGCAAGATGCACGTCAAGCGCGGCCTGCTGCCGCATCCGGACCTGCCGCGTTTCTGACACCATCCAGACGGGAAGGCGCGAGCGTCCGCAACCCTTCTCCGCCTTGCACATGTCACGATCCACACGATCCGATCAAAACGCGCGCATTCGCCAACGGCTGGGCCAACCCGAGTCGGGATGGCGCCAGCGCTGGTACACGATCATCTTCGAAGCGGACACGCGCCCGGGGCGCACGTTCGACATCGTGCTGCTGGTGGCCATCATCGCCAGCGTGGCCGTGGTCATGCTCGACAGCATCCAGGCCATTCACGCGCGCCTGGGCACGGTGTTCACCGTACTCGAGTGGTTGTTCACGCTGCTGTTCACGACCGAATACATCATGCGGCTGAGCGTCGTGCGGCGACCGCTGCGCTACGTCTTCAGCTTCTACGGCATCATCGACTTCCTGTCGATCATTCCGACCTGGGCATCGTTCTTCGTGCCGGAACTCGCCTTCCTGATCGACGTGCGCCTGCTGAGGCTGTTGCGTGTCTTCCGGATTCTCAAGCTGACGGTCTATTTCGAGGAAGCCGAGATCCTCATGCTCGCGCTGTCCAACAGCCGCCGCAAGATCTTCGTGTTCCTGGGCACCGTATTCATCATCACGGTAATCCTGGGCACGATCATGTACGTGGTGGAAGGCCCCACGCACGGCTTCACGAGCATCCCGGTCAGCATGTACTGGGCCATCGTCACGCTTACCACCACGGGCTTCGGCGACATGGTGCCGAAGACGCCAATCGGTCAGTTCATCACGTCGATCACGATCCTGCTCGGCTACGGAATCATCGCGTTTCCGACTGGCATCGTTGGCGCTGAACTGGCTGCAAGCATCATCCGGCGCCCGCTGACCACGCGCTCGTGCGAACACTGCCTGACCGAAGGCCACGAGCCAGACGCCACGTTCTGCAAGCACTGTGGCACCGCGTTGCCAGAGTATCGAACCGAACTGGCCACCGACCAACGCAGCGACAACGGTAGCCGATCCCGCTGACGCCCCCCCAATTCCAATTACGACAACGTCCTCATGCAAGCCACTCTCGACGCCTTTCGCGATGCGATCCGCCAGGCCGGCGACACCCGCACACAGCTGCGCCTGCGCGGTGGCGGCAGCAAGGACTTCTACGGCCAGGCGTTGGCCGGCACCGTGCTCGATACGCGGGCCTATCGCGGCATCGTCGAATACGATCCCGCCGAACTCGTGATTACGGCACGCTGCGGCACGCCGCTGGCCGAGATCGAGGACGCGGTGGCGCAAAAGCGCCAGATGCTGGCCTTCGAGCCGCCGCATTTCGCGCTGCGCGGCCAGGCCAGCACGGCCACGATCGGCGGCGCGGTGGCGGCCGGGTTGTCTGGCCCGCGCCGTCAGTCGGCGGGAGCGCTGCGCGACTTCGTGCTGGGCACGCAATTGATGGACGGCCACGGCGAGATCATGCACTTCGGTGGCCAGGTGATGAAGAACGTAGCCGGCTATGACGTGTCGCGCCTGCTGGCCGGCTCGCTCGGCACGCTCGGCCTGATTCTTGAGGTCTCGCTGAAGGTGCTGCCCGTGCCGTTCGATGACGCCACGCTGCGCTTCGCGATGGGCCAGGCCGAGGCGATCGACCAGCTCAACAAATGGGGCGGCCAGCCGTTGCCGATCGCGGCGTCGGCGTGGCATGACGGATTCCTGCATGTGCGACTCAGCGGCGCGACCGCCGCGGTTTGCGCCGCGCGTGACAACCTGGGCGGCGAGGTCATCGATGCCAGTCACGCCCAGCAGTTGTGGACGGCCTTGCGCGAACAGACGCACTCGTTCTTCTCCCCGGCAAACGATGCGGGCCACGCCCTGTGGCGCATCGCCGTGCCAACGGTCTGCAAGCCGCTGGACCTGCCCGGCGCCCAGCTCGTGGAATGGGGTGGCGGCCAGCGCTGGTGGATCGCTCCGGATGACAGCGCCGCATCGGCGGATCGGGTGCGCGCCGCGGCGCAGGCCGCCGGTGGTCACGCCACGCTGTTCCGCAATGGCGACAAGTCCGTTGGCGTGTTCACGCCGCTGTCATCGCCGCTGGCCGCGATCCACAAGCGGCTCAAGGACACCTTCGACCCTGCGGGTATTTTCAATCCGCAGCGCATGTACAACGGACTCTGAGTCCGCAGGCAACCCCATAGCGACCTTCGCGACCACAGCGACCCCACATCATGCAAACCACACTGGCCGATTTCCTGCGCAACACGCCCGAAGGCGAAGAGGCGAAATCCATCGTCGGCAAATGCGTGCACTGCGGTTTCTGCACGGCCACGTGCCCGACCTATCAGTTGCTCGGCGACGAACTCGACGGGCCGCGCGGCCGCATCTACCTGATGAAGCAGGTGCTCGAGGGCAACCCCGTCACGGAAAGCACGCGCCTGCATCTGGATCGCTGCCTGACCTGCCGCAATTGCGAATCCACCTGCCCGTCTGGCGTGACCTATGGTCACCTGGTGGACATCGGCCGCAAGATCGTCGATGACCGGCTGGAGGCACAAGGCATCAAGCGCCCGGCCAAGGAACGCATCGTGCGCTGGGTGCTGCGCGAAGGCCTGACGCGCCCGGCCCTGTTCGGCCCCGCCCTGAAACTCGGCCAGATCGTGCGCCCCTGGCTGCCGCAGATGCTGCGCAACAAGGTACCCGCGAGCGAGCCCGCGGCGGGCGCCTGGCCGCGCACCGAGCATCCCCGCAAGATGCTGTTGCTCGACGGCTGCGTGCAACCAGCCATGTCGCCCAACATCAATGCCGCCACGGCACGTGTGTTCGACAAACTCGGCGTACAACTGGTGGTGGCGCGGGAAGCCGGTTGTTGTGGCGCCATCCGCTTCCACAATGGTGACCATCCAGGCGGACTCGACAATATGCGCGCGAACATCGACGCGTGGTGGCCGCATATCGAGGCCGGGGCCGAAGCGATCGTCATGACCGCGTCGGGCTGCGGCGCGATGGTCAAGGACTACGGCCACCTGCTGCGCAACGATCCGAAGTACGCATCGCGTGCCGCGCATGTATCGGCCATGACGCGCGACCTGTCGGAACTACTGCCCGACTTTACCGACGAACTGCACCGCCTGGCCGGCGCCGTGCCGCGCGATAGCCGCCGCGTGGCGTGGCATCCGCCGTGCACGCTGCAGCACGGGCAACAGATCCGCGGCAAGGTCGAAGCGCTGCTGACCCGCCTGGGTGTGGACGTACGCCTCTGCGCGGATAGCCACCTGTGTTGCGGCTCCGCCGGCACCTACTCGGTGCTGCAGCCCGAACTGTCGTACAAGCTGCGCGACGACAAGCTCGCCAAGCTGCAGGCCACCTCGCCGGAATCCATCGTCACGGCCAATATCGGCTGCATCACGCACCTGCAAAGCGGCACGGAAACGCCGGTGATGCACTGGGTCGAGCTGGTGGACCGGATGCTGGCGCCGGTGGTGGCGGCACAGGCGGCCTAAGCCACGGGTGATGGCGGTCTCCCCTCTCCCGCGAATGGGCGAGGGGAGCAGGAAGCCAATGGCAGCACTGACGTCCGGCTTGCACGCATCTTGTACGGGAGTACCATGTCGGCACATTTCGTCTCCCTACGCGCCCCATGCTTCAGACGTTTGCCATCCTGCTGGTCTTTCAGACCGTGGGCGAGGTGATCAGCTACGCGCTGCACCTGCCCGTGCCGGGTCCCGTGATCGGCATGCTCCTGCTATTCGGCTGGCTGGTCTTCGACAACCGGCTGCTGCCCGTCGTCCAGAACTCCGCGAATGAACTGCTCAAGCACCTGTCGCTGCTGTTCGTGCCGGCCGGCGTCGGCATCATGGTGCACGCGAACCGAATCGGCAGCGAATGGCTCCCCATCGTCATCGCCTTGGTGGTTTCCACCTGGGTGGCCATCGCGGTCACGGCGCTGGTCACGCGTGCGCTGATGCGCAAGCCTCCTGCCGACACTCCTGTCGACACGTCGGCGGACACGGGAGCACAGCCATGATGTCGCCACGCCTGAACGAAATCTGGGTCTACCTGGCGGCGAGTCCGCTGATCGGGCTCACCGCCACGCTGATTGCCTACGTGTTCGCGTTCCGCATCTACGAGCGCGCTCGCTTCTCTCCGCTGGCCAATCCGGTGATGATCTCGGTGGCGATCCTGGTGACCGTGCTGACCGTCACGGGTACGCCGTACAAGACCTACTTCGACGGCGCGCAGTTCGTGCACTTCCTGCTCGGCCCCGCGACGGTGGCGCTTGCCGTGCCGCTCTACACGCAATTGCCGAAGCTGCGTACCAACGTGTTCCCCCTGCTGTGCGGCCTGGTAGCCGGTTCGTTCGCGGCCGTGGTGTCGGCGGTGGGCATTGCCTACGCACTTGGCGCGACGCCGGACGTGATTCGATCGCTTGCGCCGAAGTCGGTGACCATCCCGATCGCGATGGGGGTATCGGAAAAGATCGGTGGCCTGCCCTCGCTGACCGCGGTGCTGGTCATGGCAACCGGCATCATCGGCGCCGTCACCGCCACCGGCCTGCTTAACCTGCTGCGCGTGCGGGACTACACGGTGCGAGGCTTCGCCACGGGCGTGGCCGCGCACGGCATCGGCACGGCACGGGCATTCCAGGTCAGCCAGGAAGCCGGGGCTTTCTCGGCACTCGGAATGGGGCTGAATGGCGTACTGACGGCCATCATGGTGCCGGTGCTGGCGGCCTGGATGCCGCATTGACACCCCTGACACGCTCCTGACAGTACGCTGTCAGGAGCCCACGCGCATGATCCGTTCTCCCAACTTCGTAACGAGGAGAGCCAAGATGTCCACCCCCAACACCACCCTGGTCAACTGGCTGGAAATCCCGGTGACCGACATGCAGCGCGCGGTCCAGTTCTATGAAGCCGTGTTCGAGCATCCGCTGCGCCGCGAGACGATGGGTAAAGTCGATATGGCCGTGTTCACGCACGGCGACGGATCGGGCGCGCTGGTCCAGGGCGACCAGTACCGCGCGAGCGCGTTCTATGGTCCGGTGCCGTACCTGAACGCCCCGCAACTCGACGACGTGCTGGCACGTGTCAGCCACGCCGGCGGCCATACGCTCGAAGGGCCGGTCGACCTGCCTGACAACCTTGGGCGCTACGCGCATATCAAGGACAGCGAGGGCAACCGGATCGGCCTGCACGAGCCGGGCACCCACTAACGAGGAAAGCGAGCACCCAGTGAGCCGACGCGCCGACCGCCTGTTCCAGATCGTCCAGGTCCTGCGAGGCCGCCGCCTGACCACGGCGGCGCTGCTGGCCCAGCGCCTGGGCGTTTCCGAACGCACGGTCTATCGGGATATCCAGGCGCTGTCGCTCTCGGGCGTGCCGGTTGAAGGCGAGGCCGGCATTGGCTACCGGCTGCGGCCCGACTACGACGTGCCGCCACTGATGTTCACGTCGATGGAAGTCGAGGCCATGGTGGCCGGGTTGCGCCTGCTCAAGGCCTGGGGAGGCGGCGCGCTGGCCGCCGCCGCCGATCCCTCGCTCGAAAAACTGATGGCCGCGCTACCGCCGCAGCGGCGCGTGGCCGCGCAGCAGAGCCGCATTTTCGCGCCCGAGTACGTCAACCAGCCCGCCGTGCGCGAGGCTTTCGACATCGTGCATACGGCCATCGGCGCGCAACGGCTGCTGCGGATCGACTACAGCGACGCGCAGCAACGCGAAAGCGTGCGCGTGGTGCAACCGCTGGGCCTGTTCTTCTGGGGTAATGTCTGGCTGCTGGCGGCGTGGTGCACGACGCGCTCCGACTACCGCAGCTTCCGGCTGGACCGCTGCCGCGCCCTGACGATGCTCGACGAGCATTTCCTCGAGACGTCAGAGCGTTCGCTCAACGGATTCCTCCGCACCGTCCAATCGGACACGCAGGGATAGTCGAGCACGGAGCCCGCCGGCTTATCTCACGCCGGCTGTTCGGCGAGCAACGACTCGATATCCGCGCGGATTTCCTCGGGCTTGGTTGTGGACGCATAACGCTTGAAGACGGTACCGTCGCGGCGCAGCAGGAACTTGGTGAAATTCCACTTGATCGCCTGGGTACCGAGGAACCCCCGCTTCTCCGACGTCAGCCACTTGTAGAGCGGATGCGCGTCCGCGCCGTTCACGTCGATTTTCTCGAACATCGGGAACGTGACGTGAAAGCGGGATTCGCAAAACGCGCCGATCTGTTCGGCGTCACCAGGCTCCTGCTTGCCAAACTGGTTGCAGGGAAAGCCAAGCACGTCGAAGCCGCGCGCCTGATAGGAGGCCTGCAGCGTCTGCAGGCCCGCGTATTGCGGCGTGAAGCCACATTCGCTCGCGGTGTTGACGATCAGCAGCACCTTGCCGCGGTAGTCGGCCAGCGGCTGGGGCTGGCCGGACAGCGAATTGGCTTCGAACTGGTACACATTGCTCATCGTGGTCTCCTGCGGTGTATGGGGGCAGTACAGGCCGTGAGAATACCGCGTCCGCTCAGATCACGTTCAGGTGTTCGGTGCCGGCGCCGAGATCGTTGTCGCGATGGCGTTTGCTGTGGAGTTTGATCATCAGGCGCAGATCGTTGAGCGAGTCAGCGTTCTTGAGCGCGTCTTCGTACGTGATCTTCTCCGTCTCGTAGAGTTCGAACAGCGCCTGGTCGAACGAGATCATGCCCTGCTCGCGCGACTTCTTGATGACCTCCTTGAGCTCGTGAATCTCGCCCTTGAAGATCAGATCCGCCACTAGCGGCGTGCCGATCATGATCTCCACCGCCGGCACGCGGCCCTTGCGGCCGGCGCGTGGCAGCAGGCGCTGCGAGATCATCGCCTTCAGGTTCAACGACAGGTCGATCAGAAGCTGCTGACGCTTTTCCTCTGGGAAGAAGTTGACGATACGGTCGATCGCCTGGTTGGCGTTGTTCGCGTGCAGCGTGGCCAGGCAAAGGTGGCCCGTTTCCGCGTACTGCATCGCGTATTCCATCGTGTCGCGATCGCGGATTTCGCCGATCAGGATCACGTCCGGCGCCTGACGCAGCGTGTTCTTGAGCGCGATGTGCCACGACTCGGTGTCGATCCCCACCTCGCGCTGCGTGACGATGCAGTTCTGATGCGCGTGGACGTATTCGATCGGGTCCTCGATCGTGATGATGTGGCCGTACGAATGCGCGTTGCGGTGGTCGAGCATGGCCGCCAGCGAGGTCGACTTGCCCGAGCCAGTGGCGCCGGTGACGATCACCAGACCGCGCTTGGACATCACGATCTCATGCAGCGCCGGCGGCAGGTCCAGGTCTTCGACCGAGGGAATGCGCGTGTTGATGGTCCGCAGCACCATGCCCGCACGGCCTTGCTGGATGAAGGCCGAGACACGGAAACGTCCGACGTCCGGCACGGCGATCGCGAAATTGCATTCGCGGGTGTCCTCGAACTCCTTGGTCTGGCGCTCGTTCATGATCGAACACACCAGGGTAAGCGCGTGGGTCGGGTTCAACGGCTGCTGGGAGACCGGCGTGATCTTCCCGTCGACCTTGACGGCCGGAGGAAACTCCGCGGTGATGAACAGATCGGAGCCACGGTTCTTGACCATCAGCCCCAGCATTTCGTTGATGTACTTTGCAGCGGATTCGCGGTCGAGCATGGTCATTCCCTTCCCCCTTAACCCATGAAGGCGTCGGGATTCTTCGCAATCGCCCGCGCGTCGCTGTAGTTGATCATGCCGCGCTTGATCAGGTCGCTCAGGCACTGGTCCAGCGTCTGCATGCCCAGGCCGCTCGACGTCTGCATCATCGAGTACATCTGCGCGATCTTGTTTTCGCGGATCAGGTGGCGAATCGCAGGCGTGGCGATCATGATTTCATGCGCCGCCGTCCGACCGTTGCCGTCGCGTGTCTTGAGCAGCGTCTGCGAGATCACGGCCTCGAGCGACTCCGACAGCATGGTTCGCACCATGTCCTTTTCTTCCGGCGGGAACACGTCGACCACACGGTCGATCGTCTTGGCGGCCGAACTCGTGTGCAGCGTGGCGAAAACCAGGTGACCGGTTTCCGCGGCGGTCAACGCCAGGCGGATCGTTTCCAGGTCACGCAATTCGCCCACCAGAACCACGTCCGGATCCTCGCGCAGTGCCGAGCGCAGCGCGTTGGCGAACGAATGGGTATGCGGGCCAAGCTCGCGCTGGTTGATCAGACTCTTCTTGGACTGATGCACGAATTCGATTGGATCCTCCACCGTGAGGATGTGACCCATGTCGTTGTCGTTGCGGTGGTCGACCATCGCGGCGAGCGTGGTCGACTTGCCAGAGCCCGTGGGCCCGGTGACCAGCACCAGGCCACGCGGCTTCATGCACAGATCGGCGAACACGGCGGGCGCGCGCAGGTCCTCGAGCGTCAGGACCTTCGACGGAATCGTCCGGAACACCGCGGCCGCGCCGCGCTGGGTGGTATAGGCGTTGACCCGGAAACGGGACAGACCAGAGATCTCGAAGGAGAAATCGACCTCAAGGCGCTCTTCGTAAGACTTGCGCTGAACGTCGCTCATGATGTCGTACACCATGGCGTGGACGTCCTTGTGCGTCATTGCCGCGACGTTGATGCGGCGCATATCCCCGTGAATACGCACCATCGGCGGCATGTCAGCCGAGAGGTGGAGATCGGATGCCTTGTTCTTGACCGCAAAAGCCAATAGCTGCGCGATGTCCATCTATAATGACCCCACCCTAAAAGACTGCTTTTTGTTGTACTTCTTTGGTATGTTCGCCGGATTATGTCTGTAATCGCCGCCAACTTGCAAGCCGTGAAGAATGACATCGCGGCGGCTGCACAACAAGCCGACCGGGACCCTTCCGGGGTGACCCTGCTGGCCGTCTCCAAGACCGTCTCACCCGATCGTGTGCGCGAGGCCTTCGAGGCCGGACAGCCGGCGTTTGGCGAGAACTACGTGCAGGAAGGTCTGGACAAGATCGCCGCGCTGGGCGATCTGCGCAGCCGCATCGCGTGGCACTTCATCGGCCCGCTGCAAAGCAACAAGACCCGCCTCGTCGCCGAGCAGTTCGACTGGGTCCACGCCATCGACCGCCTGAAGATCGCGGAGCGGCTGTCCGCGCAGCGGCCGGCGGATCTGGCGCCCCTGCAGGTCTGCATCCAGGTCAATATCAGCAACGAAGACACCAAGAGTGGCGTGCTTCCCGAGGAGGTGCTGGCGCTGGCGCGCGCCGTGGCCGCATTGCCGAACCTGCGGTTGCGCGGCCTGATGGCGATTCCCGCGCCGGCAGCGGACCTCGCCGCCCAGCGCGTGCCATTTGCCGCGCTGCGCCGGTTGCTCGAGGAACTGCGGCAGTCCGGACTGGATGTGGATACGCTCTCGATGGGGATGTCCGCCGATATGCCCGCGGCCATCGCCGAGGGCGCCACGATGGTGCGGATCGGCACCGCGGTATTCGGCGCGCGAGGCTGACGGCACCCGTCGCTTCACACCCTCCCCGCTCAACAGATTCATCAACGCCAGCCGACATGTGTCGTGCCGGCAGACAGGAACCATGATGCTCGACTCCCTTACCTTCGGCTTCCTCGGCGGCGGCAATATGGCCTCGGCCCTGATCGGCGGCCTGGTAGCCCGTGGCGTGCCGGCCAACGCGATTCGCGTGGTCGATCCGTTCGAAGACGCCCGCCAACGCCTGGCCACGACGCTTGGCGTACAGACCCTGGCTGCGCCGGACGCCGCGTTTGGCGCCAGCAACGTGATCGTGCTGGCGGTCAAGCCGCAGCAGTTCAAGGACGCCGTGGGCGCCCTGGCGCCGCAGTTGAAGAACAGCCTGATCATCAGCGTGGCGGCCGGCATCCGGCTGCAGGACATGCAGCGCTGGCTGGGCACCAACCGGCTTGTCCGCGCGATGCCCAATACGCCCGCGCTGGCCGGCATGGGGATGACCGGACTGGCCGCCGCCCCGGGTCTGTCCGACGAAGACCGCGCCATCGCCAAGGCCGTGGCCGAGGCCGTCGGCCAGTGCGTGTGGGTCGAGGGCGACGACCAGATCGACGCAGTGACGGCGATTTCCGGCAGCGGCCCGGCGTACGTGTTCTATTTCGTCGAGGCGATGGAGCGCGCCGCCACCGAGATGGGCCTGTCCGCCGAGCAGGGTCGCAAGCTGGCCGTCGAAACGTTCCGCGGGGCCGCCGCGCTGGCAGCGGAGTCGTCCGAACCGGTATCGACGCTGCGTGAGCGTGTCACGTCGAAAGGCGGCACGACGTATGCCGCGCTGACCTCGATGGACGCCAGCGGCATCCAGGACGCCTTCGTTCGCGCCATGCTTGCCGCCGCCGCGCGGGGCCGCGAGATGGGGGCGGAGTTCGGGAAGGACTAAGAAAAAACCGGGGCCTGGCCCCGGTTTTTTACTTCAGCAGGTACGCCACGAACGTCCCGGCGAACACGCAGGCACCGAGCCAGTTGTTGTGCCGGAAGGCCGCGAAACACTTCATGCGGTCGCGCTCGCGAATCAGCGTGTAGTGATAGCCCGCCATCCCCGCGGCTGCCACCAGGCCGGCATAGTACGGCCAGCCCAGTCCGAGCAGCGATCCGGCCCAGGCCATCAAACCCAGGAAGGCGGCGTAGCAGATCATGATCGCGGCCACGTCGAACCGGCCAAACGTGATCGCCGACGTCTTCATGCCCAGCAGCAGGTCGTCATCGCGATCGACCATCGCGTATGCGGTGTCATAGGCAATCGCCCAGAACACGTTGGCCAGCAGCATCAGCCAGGCCACGAACGGCACCTGATCCTGGATCGCCGCGAAGGCCATCGGGATGCCGAAGCCGAATGCGATGCCCAGGTACGCTTGAGGGATCGCGAAAAACCGCTTGAAGAACGGATAGGTTCCCGCCAGAACGGCGGCCACCACGGCCAGCCATTTGGTCAGCGAATTCAAGGGCAGTATCAGCGCCAGCGCGATCAGCGCCAGCACCGCGGCCACGGCCAGCGCCTCCCAGCTGGCAATCAGCCCGGCGGTCAACGGCCGCTCCTTCGTACGTTTCACGTGCTTGTCGAAATCGCGGTCGGCCCAGTCGTTCATGGCGCAACCTGCCGAACGCATCAGGAACGTGCCGGCGAAGAAGATCCAGAACAGGGTCCATCCCGGCGGCCCGCCGGCGGCCATCCACATGGCCCAGAGCGTGGGCCATAGCAGCAGCAGCGTGCCAATCGGCTTGTCGATGCGAACCAGGCGCGCGTACAGCGCCAGACGGCTCGGGTGGGCGGGGGCGGTGGAGGGATGGGACATGGCGGCGTACTTCTGGCAAGACTCAAACAAAAACGCGCCGCGGCCAGTTGGGCCGTGACGCGTTGGCCCGGTTGCCGCAAGCGACGTGGCAACCGGTGACTGGCATGACGGAGATCAGGCCAGCAGCGAACGCAGCATCCACGCGGTCTTCTCGTGCGTCTGCATGCGCTGGGTCAGCAGGTCCGCCGACGGTTCGTCGCCAGCGGCATCGATCGCCGGGAACAGCGAGCGCGCGGTGCGCACCACGGCTTCCTGGCCTTCCACGAGCTTGCGGATCATCTCGGTGGCTTCGGGCACGCCCTCTTCCTCGGCGATCGAGGACAGCTTGGCGTATTCCTTGTAGGTGCCCGGGGCCGGATAGCCCAGTGCGCGGATACGCTCGGCGATTGCGTCCACGGCCAGCGCCAGCTCGTTGTACTGCGTCTCGAACATCAGATGCAGCGTGTTGAACATTGGACCCGTCACGTTCCAGTGGAAGTTGTGGGTCTTGAGGTAGAGGGTGTACGTATCGGCCAGCAGCTTGCAAAGGCCTTCCGCGATCTTCTTGCGGTCCTTGTCCGAGATACCGATGTTCACGCTCATCTCATTCTTCTTTGCCATGGTCGTTCAGCTCCATTTAGTTCAAGCCACGAGGATCGGCGCCCCAATGTGACGCGGGCGGACAGTGGCCATTATCGCACCAGGACTACGCTACAAGGGAAGAAAGCCCCCTTGCGGCATCGAGGAACATCGCCATCGCGCCGAGCGCGACGATTGCCATGCCGATTTCCTTGCGTACCACCTTGCGGCGCAGGCGAGAGGCTTCACCACGGCCAGCATCGCGCGCTTGTGCGCGGAGTTGGCGGAAGCCTGATACGAAAAGATTGAGCATTGCCATGATGTCACTCCGTAGTCCATCGCGTTTCTGGACGGGTTCCCGGGACCCGATGGAAGAAGTGTATTTGAAGGCTATTGATTCGGCTATTCGATAAATTTCATATATCGAATAGCCGGTACCTATGCTTGCGGAAGGGATATGCCCGGCGGTCGGGCCGGGATGGGATGGGATTCAGGCCGCGACGGCCTCGACCGTCTCCGTGTCGCCGAGCCTGCGCACGCCGGGCAGTTCGCACGCGGTCACCGCGTTGGCCAGCGCTTCCATCGCGGGAAGCCGGGTGAAGCTCTTGCGCCAGGCCAGCACCACGCGGCGGTCCGGCACGGGCTCGGCGAACGGCACGTAGGACAGCATGTCGTTGTGCGGCTTGAGATCGGGCACCGAGGTGCGCGGCAGCACGGTGATACCGACGCCGCTGGCCACCATATGGCGGATGGTCTCGAGCGACGAACCTTCGAACGTCTTCTGGATGCCGTCGGCCGCCTGCGAGAAGCGCGACAGCTCCGGACACACGCTCAGCACGTGATCGCGGAAACAATGGCCGCTGCCGAGCAGCAGCATGGTCTGCTGCTTCAGTTCGTCCGGGTCCACCTTGGTCTGCTGGGAAAGCTGGTGTCCGCGCGGCACGGCCACCACGAACGGCTCGTCATACAGCGGACGCACCGTCAGGCCGGAGTCCGGGAACGGCTCGGCCATGATCGCGCAGTCAATTTCGCCCTGCTTGAGCAGTTCGATCAGCTTGTTCGTGTAGTTCTCCTGCAGCATCAGCGGCATCTGCGGCACGGTCTCGATCATCTGCTTGACCAGTGCCGGCAGCAGGTACGGCCCGATCGTGTAGATCACGCCCAAACGCAGCGGCCCGGCCAGCGGGTCCTTGCCCTGCTTGGCGATCTCACGAATCGCCATGGTCTGCTCAAGCACACGCTGCGCCTGCGCGACGATCTGCTCGCCGATGGCCGTCACCGACACCTCGGAGGTGCCCCGCTCGAAGATCTGCACGGTCAGCTCGTCCTCCAGCTTCTTGATGGCGACCGACAGGGTCGGCTGCGACACGAAGCAGGCCTCGGCAGCCCGGCCGAAATGGCGCTCGCGCGCCACGGCGACGATGTACTTGAGTTCGGTGAGCGTCATGATTAATCAATTCCGGTTAGGCGATAGATTTTAGCTTCGATTCCCGTCCTTGTCAGATCGACAGGCAAAAGAACCTTATTCGCCACTTTCAGATCTCTCCAATATGGCGAAGGCGCGACATCAGGCCTTCAGAAAGTGCTCCCGGCCACCCAGCCAGCGCGACAGATGCGCCTCCACCGCTTCCGGGTACCGCTCCAGCATCAGCTCGGCGGCCTCCTGGGCGTAGTCGACGAGCCAGGCGTCGGTTTCGAGGTCGGCGAATCGCAGCATCGCCTCGCCCGACTGCCGGGCACCCAGGAATTCACCAGGGCCGCGAATCTGCAGGTCGCGCCGTGCGATCTCGAAGCCGTCGGTGGTTTCGCGCATCGTCGCCAGCCGCTCGCGCGCTGTGGGCGACAGCGGCGCCTGATACATCAGCAGGCAGACCGACTCGGCGCTTCCCCGCCCCACGCGCCCCCTTAACTGGTGGAGTTGCGCCAGCCCGAAACGTTCGGCGTGTTCAATCACCATCAGCGATGCATTGGGAACGTCGACGCCCACTTCGATCACGGTGGTGGCCACCAGCACCTGCAGCCGGTTGGCGGTGAAATCGTCCATCACGGCGGCCTTCTCGGCCGGTGGCAGCCGCCCGTGAACCAGCCCGACACGCAGATCTGGCAGCGCCGCAACCAGCGTTTCGTACGTCTCGACTGCCGTCTGGAGCTGCAGCGCCTCGCTTTCCTCGATCAGCGGACACACCCAGTAGACCTGGCGCCCTTCGGCGGCCGCATGGTGCACGCGCTCGATCACCTCGTCGCGGCGCGCGTCATTGACCAGCCGCGTGACGATTGGCGTGCGGCCGGGCGGCAATTCGTCGATCACCGACACATCGAGGTCGGCGTAGTAGGTCATCGCCAGCGTGCGCGGGATCGGCGTGGCCGACATCATGAGCTGGTGCGGCACCACTTTTTCCTCCGCCGGACGCGCCGGCTCGCCCGGCTGCTCCGCTTCTCCGGCCTTGCCGCGCAGCGCCAGCCGCTGGGCAACGCCGAAGCGATGCTGCTCATCGACCACGGCCAAGCCGAGCCGGGCGAACCGGACGGTGTCCTGGATCAGCGCATGGGTGCCGATCACTAGCTTCGCCTCGCCCGATTCGGCGCGCGCCACGGCCTCGCGCTTCTCCTTTGCCTTCAGACTGCCCGCCAACCAGACCACAGGCACGCCAAGCGGTTCGAGCCATGCGGACAACTTGCGGAAATGCTGCTCGGCCAGGATTTCGGTCGGCGCCATCAACGCGGCCTGATAGCCGGCGTCGATCGCCTGGCACGCGGCCAGCGCGGCCACGATCGTCTTGCCGCTGCCCACGTCGCCCTGAAGCAGACGATGCATGGGGTGCGGACGGGTCATGTCGGCGGCGATTTCCTCGACCACCCGCTGCTGCGCGCCCGTCAGGCGGAACGGCAGCGCACCAAGGAAGCTGGTCAACAAGCCCCCCGCACGACGCGGCATCGACGGCGCGTTCTTCTCCTTGCGCGCGGCCTGCGAGCGGCGCAGCGAAATCTGTTGCGCGAGCAGTTCATCGAACTTGATCCGCACCCACGCCGGATGCGAGCGATCGGCCAGCGCGGCCTCGCTTTCCTGCTGTGGCGGGTTGTGCAGCAGGCGCAGGCAATCGATCAGCGGCGGCAGCTTCAACTGCGCCAGCGGCCCGCGCAGCACCGCCTGGGGCAGGGTTTCTGGCATCGGCGTGCGCTGCATCGCCCCGCCGATGGCCTTGCGCAGGTAGGCCTGCGAAATCCCGGCGGTGGCCGGATAGACCGGCGTCAGGCGATCCGGCAACGGCTCGCCCGGCGCCACCGCCCGCACGGTTGGATGGACCATCTCGGCGCCGAAGAAGCCGCCGCGAATCTCGCCGCGCACGCGCAGGCGCGTGCCTTCGGCCATCTGCTTGGTCTGGCTGCCGTAGAAATTGAGGAAACGCAGCGTCAGTTCGCCGGTTTCATCGGCCACCTTCACCACAAGCTGGCGGCGCGGGCGGAACGTCACCTCGTTCGAGATCACTTCGCCCTCGATCTGCGCTGGCAGGCCAATGCCCGCGCGGTGGATCGCGTCCCGGATCGGCTCGAGCGTGGTTTCGTCCTCGTAGCGGAGCGGCAGGTGCAGCACCAGGTCGACGCTGCGTCGCAGGCCGAGCTTGGCCAGCCGCGCCGCGGCCGTAGACGGCTTGGCATCGGCAGCCTTGGCGGGTTTCCTGGCGGCGGAGGCGGGTTCGTCGATCGGTTCGGTGGCGGAGCCTGGCATCAGCGCGGGAATATGGGCGGCAACATGGGCAAGCAGGCGAAGCCTGGCGCCCAAGCCTTACAATGTCGGATTCGCCGATTTTACCCATGCCGTACCGATCACCGCGGTAGCACGCTCACAAAGCTTGCCGCCGTGCACGGTTTTGGCCGTTGTATCCAGCCATGTTGACCCTGTCCGATTTCGATTTTCCGCTGCCGCCCGAACTGATCGCGCAGTCCGCCCTGCCTGACCGCAGCGCCAGCCGCCTGCTGGTGGTGGAGCGGACCGCCCCGGAGGACACCGCCGAGGCGGTGCGGCTGGTCGACCGCGCCTTCAGCGACATCCTTGAATACCTGAATCCGGACGACCTGCTCGTGTTCAACGACACGCGCGTGATCAAGGCCCGTTTTTTCGGCCACAAGCCGAGCGGCGGCCGGATCGAAGTGCTGGTGGAACGGGTGGTCGATACCCACACGGTGCTGGCCCAGGTGCGCGCGTCGAAGACGCCTGCCGAGGGCAGCCTGCTGCACCTGGCGGATGACGCCTTCGCAGTGACCGTGGGCCCCCGCGTCGACCAGTTCTTCACCCTGCGCTTTCCCGAGCCCGCGCTCGACCTGATCGAACGTTTCGGCCGCCTGCCGCTGCCGCCGTACATTACGCACGACCCCGACGCCTACGACGAAACGCGCTACCAGACCGTCTACGCGCGCAACCCGGGCGCCGTGGCCGCGCCCACCGCCGGATTGCACTTCGACGACGCCCTGTTCGCCCGGCTGGACGCCGCCGGCATCCGCCGCGCCTTCCTGACGCTGCACGTTGGCGCGGGCACGTTCCAGCCCGTGCGTACCGAAAACCTGTCCGAGCACAAGATGCATTCGGAGTGGTATGCCATCTCGCCCGAACTGGCGGATGCCGTGCGCGAAACCCGCGCGCGTGGCGGACGCGTGATCGCCGTCGGCACCACGTCGCTGCGCGCGCTGGAATCGGCCGCCGCCGAAGATGGCACGCTGGAGGCGGGCAGCGGCGATACCGACATCTTTATCACGCCCGGCTACGCCTTCCGCATCGTCGACGCGCTGATTACCAACTTCCATCTGCCCAAGTCCACGCTGCTGATGCTGGTCTCCGCGCTGGCCGGCGTGGAGGCGATTCGCGACGCCTACCGCCATGCCGTGGACGCGCGCTACCGTTTCTTCAGCTACGGCGACGCCATGCTGCTCACCCGCCGCGACCGCCGCGACTGACCGCCCCCGAGAACACACCATGCTCAATTTCGAACTGCTGACCACTGATGGCAACGCCCGCCGTGGCCGCGTCACGCTGAACCACGGCGTCGTGGAAACGCCGATCTTCATGCCCGTGGGCACCTACGGGTCGGTCAAGGCGATGTCGCCGCTCGAACTCAACGAGATCGGCGCGCAAATCATCCTCGGCAATACGTTCCATCTGTGGCTGCGCCCGGGGCTCGACGTCGTTGACACCCACGCCGGCCTGCACAAGTTCATCGGCTGGGACAAGCCGATCCTGACCGATTCGGGCGGCTTTCAGGTGTTTTCGCTAGGAGAACTGCGCAAGATCACCGAGGAAGGCGTCACGTTCGCATCGCCGGTCAATGGCGACAAGCTGTTCCTGTCGCCCGAGATCTCGATGCAGATCCAGCGCACGCTGAACTCGGACATCGTGATGCAGTTCGACGAGTGCACGCCGTACGAGATCGACGGCCGCCCCGCCACGCACGACGAGGCCGCCCGCTCCATGCGGATGAGCCTGCGCTGGGCCAAGCGTTCGCGCGACGAGTTCGACCATCTGGCCAATCCCAACGCGCTGTTCGGCATCGTGCAGGGCGGCATGTTCGAGGACCTGCGCGACGAATCACTGGCGGGCCTGTCGGAACTGGACTTCCATGGTTACGCGATCGGCGGCCTGTCGGTTGGTGAGCCAAAGGAAGACATGATGCGGGTGCTGGAGCATGTGGGCCCCCGCTTGCCGGCGCACAAGCCGCACTATCTGATGGGCGTTGGCACGCCCGAGGACCTGGTGGCCGGTGTGGCGCACGGCGTCGACATGTTCGACTGCGTGATGCCGACCCGCAATGCCCGCAACGGCTGGCTGTTCACGCGCTTTGGTGACGTGAAGATCCGCAACGCGGCGCACCGCAACGACCCGCGCCCGCTGGACGAACAATGCGGCTGCTACACCTGCCGCAACTTCTCCCGGGCCTACCTGCACCACCTGCACCGTGTGGGCGAGATCCTTGGTGCGCGCCTGAACACGATCCACAACCTCTATTACTACCTGGAACTGATGCGCGAGATGCGCACGGCCATCGAGGAGCACCGCTTCGAGGCATTCCGCCGCCAGTTCGCCGAAAATCGCGCGCGCGGCACACGCTGAGTGTCTCTCTGGCCAGGCCGGCTGAGAACTTTCGGCGCGGCCAAGGTCGAATAGCTGGCCTGAAATCGGCCGCTTCGGGGTGGCTTTCCGCATCCTCCGCAAAGTACGCGGAACGCACCCCGAACAAACCCGCAATTCGCCCTAGAATGCCAAGGCGGGACAATGACCGGGTGATAGAATGCCCGATTCCCTGAATGAACTTTGTGACGGAGAAGTAACGTGTTTATCTCTAACGCTTTTGCCCAGACTGCTGGTATCGGCGGCGGCGCCGGTGGCCTGATGAGCTTTCTGCCGATCATCCTGATGTTCGCGGTGCTGTGGTTCATCATGATCCGCCCGCAGATGAAGCGCCAGAAGGAAGCCAAGGCGATGATGGAAGCGCTGGCCAAGAACGACGAAGTCGTGACGGCAGGCGGCATCCTGGGCCGTGTCACCAAGGTCAACGAGAACTATGTGACCCTGGAAGTGGCCGAAGGTACGGAAATCACCGTGCAGAAGAATGCGGTGACCAATGTGCTGCCGAAGGGCTCGCTGAAGTCGCTCTGATCCGGCACGTTTTCCGCCTGAATCAGGCATGGACGTGGCGCGCGACGCCTCCGACCATGCCCTGCGCAGCCGCCTGAATCCGCACAGGGGTCCCGTCCGGACCCTCCTACGGGTTGCCAGGCGGCTGTTTGCCAACCGGTCCGGCCGATCCGGCGCGCGATGCGCGCGATTATCGACCACGCCAACCGCAATGACTGGCCAACGATGAATCGTTATCCGATTTGGAAATACATCGTGATTCTGGTGGCTCTGGCCATCGGCATCACCTACACCCTGCCGAACTTCTTCGGCGAGGCGCCCGCCGTCCAGGTATCGTCGGCCAAGGCCACGGTCAAGGTCGACCTGTCCATGCAGAAGCATGTCGAGGAGATCCTGGCGCAGAACCAGTTGCAGCCTGATGGGGTGTTCTTCGACGTGTCCGGCCAGTCCGGCTCGGTCAAGGCGCGCTTCCGCACCACTGACGAGCAGCTCAAGGCCAAGGACGTGCTGTCGCGCTCGCTGAATCCCGACGCGAACGATGCGACCTATGTCGTGGCGCTGAACCTGTTGTCCGGTTCCCCGCACTGGCTGACCGCGCTGCACGCGCTGCCCATGTACCTGGGTCTGGATCTGCGCGGTGGCGTGCACTTCCTGCTGCAGGTGGACATGAAGGGCGCCGTCGACAAGAAGCTCGACAGCCTGGCCGGCGATGCGCGCACGCTGCTGCGCGACAAGAACATCCGCCACGGCGGCATTGATCGTGACGGCGAGCGCCTGACCGTGCGCTTCAGCAATGGTGACGACGCGGAACGCGCGCGCGGCATCCTGGCCGACAACCTGCGCGAGCTGGCCTTCACGATGGACGGCACGAACATCGTCGGCACGTTCACGGATGCCGCCCGCAAGACCGTGCAGGACGGCGCCGTCAAGCAGAACATCACCACCCTGCACAATCGTGTGAACGAACTTGGCGTGGCAGAGCCGGTGATCCAGCAGCAAGGCTCCGACCGCATTGTGGTGCAGTTGCCGGGCGTGCAGGACACCGCCAAGGCCAAGGACATTATCGGCCGTACCGCCACGCTCGAAGCGCGCCTGGCCGACCCGGACGTGCGCAACCCGCGCCCGGGTGACCCCGTGCCGTTCGGCGACGAGCTGTTCACGCAAGGCAACAGCGCCCCGGTGCTGCTGCGCAAGCAGGTGATATTCACCGGCGACCGCATCGAAAGCGCCTCGGCCGGTTTCGACCAGAACCAGCGCCCGTCCGTCAACATCAAGCTCGATGCCCAGGGCGGCCGCATGCTGCGTGACGTGTCGCGTGAGAACATTGGCAAGCCGATGGGCATCGTCCTGTTCGAAAAGGGCAAGGGCGAAGTGCTGACCGTGGCGACGATCCAGTCCGAGCTTGGCTCGAGCTTCCAGATCACCGGTTCTTACTCGACCGAAGCCGCCAACGACCTGGCCCTGCTGCTGCGCGCCGGCTCGCTGGCCGCCCCGATGGAAATCATCGAGGAGCGCACAATCGGCCCGTCGCTGGGTGCGGACAACATCCAGAAGGGCTTTGACTCGGTAGCCTACGGCTTCGCCGCAATCGCCGTCTTCATGGTGCTGTACTACATGCTGTTCGGCGTGTTCTCCGTGATCGCGCTGGGCGTGAACCTGCTGCTGCTGGTGGCGGTGCTGTCGATGCTGCAGGCCACGCTGACGCTGCCTGGCATCGCCGCTATCGCGCTGGTGCTCGGCATGGCCATCGACGCCAACGTGCTGATCAACGAGCGGATCCGCGAGGAACTGCGCGCGGGCGCATCACCGCAGATGTCGATCGCCATTGGCTTCGAGCGTGCCTGGGCCACGATTCTCGACTCGAACGTGACCACGCTGATCGCTGGCCTGGCGCTGCTGGCCTTTGGCTCGGGCCCGGTGCGCGGCTTTGCCGTGGTGCACTGCCTGGGCATCCTGACCTCGATGTTCTCGGCGGTGTTCTTCAACCGCGGCCTGGTCAACCTTTGGTACGGCCGCAAGAAGAAGCTCCAGGGCCTGGCCATCGGTCAGATCTGGAAGCCGGACACCACCGACACCCCAGTCGCCAAGTAAGCCAGGACACATCAGGAACCCATCATGGAATTTTTCCGCATCAAGCGCGACATTCCGTTCATGAAGCACGCGTTGATCTTCAACGTGGTGTCCTTCCTGACGTTTGCCGCCGCTGTTTTCTTCCTCTGGCACAAGGGCCTGCACCTGTCGATCGAGTTCACCGGCGGCACGGTGATGGAGGTCAACTACCAGCAGGCCGTCGATCTCGAGAAGGTTCGTGGCCAGGTCAGCAAGCTCGGCTACTCCGATGTACAGGTGCAGAACTTCGGCACCTCGCGCGATGTGATGATCCGTCTGCCGCTCCAGAAGGGGCCGGACGGCAAGCAGGTGACCTCTGCGCAGCAGAGCGAGCAGGTCATGGGCGCGCTGACGGCGGCCTCGCCTGACGTCAAGCTGCAGCGCGTGGAGTTCGTCGGCCCGCAGGTGGGCAAGGAACTGGCCACGGACGGCCTGTTGGCGCTGCTATGCGTGGTGGCCGGTATCGTGATCTACCTGTCGTTCCGCTTCGAATGGAAGTTCGCGGTCGCCGGTATCATCGCCAACCTGCACGACGTGGTGATCATCCTGGGCTTCTTCGCCTTCTTCCAGTGGGAGTTCTCGCTCTCGGTGCTGGCGGCGATCCTGGCGGTGCTGGGCTACTCCGTGAACGAGTCGGTGGTGATTTTCGACCGGATCCGCGAAGCCTTCCGCAAGTACCGCAAGATGTCCACGCATGAAGTCATCGACCACGCGATCACCAGCACGATGTCGCGGACCATCATCACTCACGGCTCGACCGAAATGATGGTGCTGTCGATGTTCTTCTTCGGCGGCCCGACGCTGCACTACTTCGCCCTGGCCCTGACGGTGGGTATTCTGTTTGGTATCTACTCGTCGGTGTTCGTGGCCGCGGCGCTGGCGATGTGGCTCGGCGTGAAACGCGAAGACCTCGTCAAGGGCGACAAGAAAGGCGGCGACGCAACCGACCGCAATGACCCGAACTTCGGCGCGCAAGCTTGACGCGGCGCTCGGGTTGAAAGAAAAAGGCACCTTCGGGTGCCTTTTTCGTTTGGCGAGAAATCCGGGACCGCCAGACCCATCAGTACCCTTGGCTGAAAGCGCTGCGCGGGGTAACGAATACGCCAGCAAACCCGCCCTTGGTTTAAGCACTGTCAAGCCAAATTGGACATTGCGTCAATGACCATTGTGATTGTTCTAATTATTTATGCGGGCAAGAATGTCCGATTAACCACAAGCAGATGACCGCCACATCACGGCATGCGTGAATGGCGGAGGCAGGAGACAAGCCATGCAGCAGACCATTGAACCATCCAAGGACACCGAACTGCCTCTCGACGGCGTGCGGGTACTTGACCTGTCCCGCGTCTTCGCAGGTCCGTTGTGCGGGCAAGTCCTGGCCGATTTCGGTGCCGAGGTGGTCAAGGTGGAACATCCCGGCCGTGGCGATGACACCCGTGATTGGGGGATGCGCATCGGCAAGACGGAGACAACCTACTACAACAGCATGAACCGCAACAAGCGGTCCATCACGCTGGATCTGCAGAGCAAGGAAGGCGTGCAGATCGTCTACGAATTGCTGCCGAAGTTCGACGTCGTCATCCACAACTTCAAGACGGGCGGCGCCGAGAAGCTGGGCCTGGGCTACGAGCAGCTCAAGGCCATCAAGCCCGATCTCATCTACTGCGCCATTTCTGGATACGACACCAGCGGCCCGGAAGCGAAACGCCCCGGCTACGACCTCGTCATCCAGGGCGAGGCCGGCCTCATGGCGCTCAATGGCGAGGCCGATCAGCCGCCGCTGAAATTCGGCGTCGCGGTCGTCGACCTCATGACCGGCATGTATGCGGCGCAAGCCGTACTGGCCGCCCTCTTCCGCCGCGAGCGAAAGGGCCTTGGCCAGCTGATCGAGATGGCGCTGTACGACTGCGGCGTGATGGTGACGGGCTACTACGGCCTGGATGCGATGCTGCTGGGGCGCGACCCGGCACGCTATGGGAACGCCCATCCGTCCATCGTGCCCTATGGCATGTTCGAGGCTGCCGATGGTCCTCTGATCATCGCGGTCGGAAACAACAACCAGTTCGACAAGTTCTGCCGCCAGGTCATCGAGCGCCCCGATATCGTCGAGGATCCGCGCTACGCCACGAACGTCGAGCGCGCGAAGAACCGCGTCACTCTGACACCGCTGATCACGGGTCTGATCCATGAGTTTCCCCGCGACCTTCTGCTGGAACGCATGACCGCTTGCGGCATCCCGTGCGGCAGGGTGGCTGGGCTGCACGAGGCACTGACCAGCGAACGGACTCGCAGGGGTGGGCTGCTGCGTGAGATGCCGCATCCGGTGGCAGGCACGACGCATGTGTTTGCGCCGCCGTACCGTCTGGACGGAAAGCGCCCGCCGATTCGCAATGCACCGCCGACGCTTGGCGAGGGCACGCGCGCGGTATTGCAGAGTCTTCTGGATATGAGTGACGCGCAACTGCAGGAGCTGCAGGCGCTCGGCGTTCTCACGCTGCCCGAGGCACCTGCCAACTCCTGAGTCTTCTCCGCCCGCCGACATGGTCCGCGCAGGACCACCCGGCGAGGGGGACAGGCTTTGGAAGCCGTTTCAAGACGATTCCGGCGTCGTTGCGGGGCCTTGCCGTACTACTTGTACCTTCTGCGGCCCCGCGCCTAGCCAGAACCGCTTCGCTTCATCTTGAAACGGCGTCTTGGCTAGAGACCTTCGATGACCGCGCCGGCCCGCGCGGCATCGGTTCAGGCCCCCTCTCCCGCGTTTGCGGAGAGGGAAGCCACTACGCTCACGTGCGCTTAGGCTTCCGTCAGCTGCTCGATCCACACGGCCAGCCGGTCCTTGGCAAACGACTCCGTCCGCGTTGTCGCGCGTGCCGTGATCGCGTCGCCTTCGCGCTGCAGTTGCAGCGCCCCACCAGCCTCTTCCAGCCACAGCAGCGCCGCCAGCCATGCCGCGTGCTCGTCGGATACGGCATCGGCCACGGGCTTCGCCACGAACTCACCGAGCGCGTCCGGCGCAGACCAGGTGACGACATCGCCGTCACGGCGTACCGCTGCACCCAGCACTTCCGCCAGCACCGCCGTCGCGTCAGCAGCGCCACGACCAGCCAGGCGCGCGCGCAACTCCGCCAGCTTAGTGCCGACTGCATGGCCAAATACACCGCAGCGCTGGCTTTCCGCGCCGACCAGATCCGCATAGTCCAGACGCTGCCAGTCGGGCTCGGCATTGCGCGCACCCGCCAGCGATGTGCCAGCCAGATAGGTCTCCACCGGCTGGAAACGCCCCGGGCCGATCAGGCTGGCGCAGATCGCGTGGACCATGCCTACGCGCGTGGCCACGGTCTGCTTCTGCAGCACCATAAGCTTTTCACGCACCAGTTGATCACGCTCCCTGCGCAGGCCGGACAACTCCAGCGCCTGCTTCATCTCCATGCGCAGCGCGGTAATGTCCCACGGCTTCTTGATGTAGCGGTGGATCTGGCCCTGGTTCACGGCCTCGACGGTCTGGTCGAGTTCCGAGTATGCCGTGGTCAGAATCCGTACGATATGCGGATAGCGCTCGCGCGCGTAACGCAGCAGCTCGTTGCCATATTCGCCCGGCATGCGTTGGTCGGACACCAGCACGGCCAGGCTGTCGCCATGGGCGTCGAGCAACGCCTTGCCTTCTTCAACGGATCCCCCGGTTACCACCGGGGCAAGCTGGCCAATGGCGCGCTGGAAATACTTGACGGCCGTGGCCTCGTCATCGACGAACAGAATTGCCGGGGGTGCCTGCGTGGTATTCGGTTCGCTCATCGATCACTCCTGTTCATACGAGTCTTCATATTGGGGAAATCGAGGGTTACGGTGGTGCCTGCGCCCGAAGCCGAAGCGATCCGGATGCCGCCACCAAAAGATTGCATGACGCGGTTACAGAAGATCATGCCCATCCCGCTGCCGCCCGCCGAGGCGTGCGTGGTGACGGGGTCGACGAGCAGACGATCCATCACCTCCGGCGGAATGCCGGGCCCGTTGTCCGCGATGCGGATTTCCGGACGATCTCCAGCCACCACGACAAAGCGCAGCGACGGGTTGTCCACATCGGCCAGCGCGCGCAGCGCATTGCTCATGACCGACGACAGCACCAGCGCCACGCAGTTCGGCAGCGTTGGCACGGGAAAATCGTCGTGCAACTCGACTTGCACCCAGTTACGTTGGTTATCGGCAAAGGGATAGCTATCCAGCAGGGATGCCACCAATGCCCCCGCACTGACGTCATTGCCTGGACCCGGCTTCGGCTTGGCACCGCCCGCGCTGCTGCGCACGGACTGCAGGAACGACGACAGCACCGCAAGGCAGTACTGGGCGTTGTCATGCATGGCACCGGCCGCGCGGCCGATCTCGGCATTACGCTGCTGGTTGTACTCGCCAGCCACGCGCGCCTCGATCCCGCGCGCGAAATTGGCAATCGCCGCCAGCGGCGTATTCAGTTCATGGGCCAGAAAGGCCAGCGTCTCGTCGATCGCCATCAGCCTTTGCTGACGCACCGCGCGCTCGCGATAGCGCTCTCCGGCCAGGCGCAGCACCTCGCGCACGTCGGTCACGGTGATCGGCTTCTCGAGAATCTTGAAGACTTCGCCGCTATTGACGGTCTCGAGCAGCATGTCCTTGTCGGCATAGGCCGTGACCAGTATCCGCACGATCTGCGGATACTCCAGCGCCACCTGCCGCAGCAGGTCGCCACCATCGCGGCCCGGCATCCGGTAGTCGGTGACCAGCACCGAGATCTTCGCCTGATGCTCCCGCAGGATGGCTATCGCCTCATCCGCGCCAGTGGCGGACAGCACTTCGTGTTCGCTGCCGGCCGCGCGCGCGAAATACTTGCACGCCATCTCCTCGTCATCGACGTAGAGGATGGTCGCGCGCGGCTGGCTCGTATCGGTCGTCACGGCTTACTCCGCACGCGGCAGGTCGAAGCTGAAGGCGGCCCACTGGCCCACCTCGCTCTCGGCGTACAGCACGCCGCCGTGACGTTCGATCACGGCGTAGCTGATCGACAGGCCAAGACCCAGGCCCTGGCCCACTTCCCGCGTGGTGAAGAACGGTTCGAACACGCGGGCGAGATGCTCTTGCGCAATGCCAGGACCGTTGTCGCGCACAGTCACGCGCAGGCGCTTGTCCTCCCACCGCACCGTCGTATGGATCGCCGGATTCTGCGTACCCGCCTTGCGCATCGCCAGCGCGGCGTTCGAAAACAGGTTGATCAGCACGCCGATGATCGCGGCCTCGTCGCCAAGGACGAGGGTGTCGTCTGGCATCTCGCGCGTCATCTTGACCCCACGCAGTTCGTGCGCAGTCAGCCGTTGTGACGAATCAAGTGCCTTCTCGAACAGGAACGGCGTGCCTTCCACCTCGGCGCCCGGCTTGCGGTAGGCGAATGTCTTGAGGTCCGAGACGATATGCTGGATGCGCTGCATACCCTGCTTGGCATCGACCAGACACTCCTGGATGCCCGGTTCGGACTTCGCGGCCGGCTCCTCCATGGCCACTTCGATCGCCATCAGGCAGAAGTTGACCGGATTGTTCACCTCGTGCAGCAGGCCCGCCGCCAACGTGCCGATGGCCGCCATCTTCTCCTGCTGAAGCATCTGGCCCTTGATGTCGACCAGTTTGCGATTGATGACCTCGAGCTCCGCGTTCTTGTCCGCCACCTCGGCCTTCAAGCGGAACAGCATGAAGCGCGCGCGTTCATTGAAGAACGTGTACACGCCACTTGCTGCCGCAGCGAACAGCAGGAACAGCGAATTGACGATGAACGTCCCCACGGGCTCGATGCCACCCGGGTGCAGCAGGCACGCGGCGGCATAAAGCACATACGACAGGATGCCGAACACCAGGTTTTGCCACAGCCCGAACGGCAAGGCGATGCCCGAGGCGAAGATCGCGAGATTCAGCCCGACGTAGTACGGCGATTCGACGCCTTCGGTCTGCGAGATCATCCAGGCGATCATGATCTGCGGCAGCAGCAGCCACGTCATGGTGAGCCACGGCGCGAAGCGGCGGCCAGCCTGGCTGTAGAGAGCGACCACCACGCCCGCGATCAGCAGCGAAACGACGATGCGCGCCGCAGCGAATGGCACTTGCCACTGCGGATACTGGCCGTAGTCGAGCCCAACCCCGAGCAGCACCAGCACGATAGCCGTGTACGCGCCGCCCCGGCTGAATGCCAGGCGGAAATCGGCCAGTTCGGACTGGTATCCGGCGTATAGCTGGTTCGAACTCATCGCCTTCGCCGGTTGGGCGGCCGAATCCTCAACGGATAGCGGCTTCGGCGAAGACATTGACGCCGGTTTCATCGACATAGAGTCGGTGGGCATGCGAGTTCTCCGGCAACAGCGAAGCCATACCGGCCTCGTCGCGATAGATCAGGTACCACTCCAGCAGATGCTCCATCCCGAACTTCTCGGGGTTGTCGGAGTGGACGTTGGTGACGAGCAGATGACCGCCCGGCCTCGTGCGCGAGGCGAAGTACGACAGCAGGCGCGAGCAGACCTTGTCGGAGAGATAGTCGAACAGGCCGGCGCAATACACCGCGTCGAATTCGCGCACGCTCGGGTCGTCCGCAGTGATGCGACGCTTGAGCAGGTCGTGCACGGACTGGTGCACCATCTCGACCGATACCTTGTGCCCGGCCGACGCGGCGGACCGTTCGATCGAACCCCGCGTGTACTCGAGCGTCTCCGCGCTGAAGTCCACGAGCTGGAACGACAGCAGCTCCGGATTCGCATACTCCCGCACGAAGCGCTGGATCTCGAACGCGGGGCCGCAGCCGACGTTGAGCACGCGGAACGGGCGGCCCTCGGCACGTGCGCGTTCGGCCTGGCGCGTCAGGAAATCGACCAGCAGGTCGATCCGGTTGCGGTGCGCGGTGGCCACGGCCGCCTTCAGGAACGCCGTGTTGACGATCTGGAAGTAAGTGGTGGGCCCCTGCTGCGGATCGCTGAGGATCTGGTTCACCATTTCATAATCGCCGGCATAACCGAGCGGCTTGGTGAACGTGCGATAGACGAACGGCGCGCGCAGCAGCAGCGGGTGCAGCGCGGCCTGCGCATAGGTGCGGTGGACCGGCGCCAGTTCGGGATCGACGCGCTGCGCCTCGTCCTCGAGCCAGTCCAGATAGACCTTCACCTTGCCCATCAGCGGCGTGGCCAGTTCGTAGAACACGTCCTCGCGCAGGCGTCCTTCCCGCTTCGGCAGCGACTCGGTCAGGTCCACCTGTTCGACCCATCGGGAGACTTCCGAGAGATACGCGCGCATCTCGTTGACCACGATCTGGTAGTCGCGCCGGATGTTGAAACGTGTGTCCCAATCCTGCACGAACAGCTCAGCCTCGCGCGCCACCGATTTGGGCGCATCGTTGACGTCGGTGAGCTCGCGCCACTCGTCGATCAGCGTCAGGGACACCACCGCGGTCAGGCCGGTATTCACCAGACTCATGACCACGGCCTTGCCCAGGTACGCATTTTTCGCGCCCATGCGCACGCTCAGTTCGCTCAATACCTCGCTGACCTGAACGATGGAATAGGGATTGTAGATTTCCATCACCAGCGACTTGCGCTGGAGATTGATGATCGTGCCCCGCACCTGCTCGCCCTGCGAGTTGCGGAAGCTAACTACCGGATCGATTTGGGTTTTGGAGTACACGGTATCGCGCCAGGGGAAATCCGAAAAACGCTGCGCACCGTGGCGCCAATGGGCACCGGCCGGGTACAGCTCAGGCAAGGGGCCTTGCGGCGGACAACCAACTCAGGGAATGCAGCCAATGCTCATAGCGATGCGCGTGACCTGTTGCGGGGACGGGCTCGAGCGGCGCAGGCCGATGCGAACGCCGTCCCGGGGGTGGGACTGCGGCGAACCATTGTACTGTGGCTGCCCGAAACCGTACAACTGTGCACCTGCGGTAATTGAGTAGGGTATGCAATCCCCAAAAAAAATGAGCCAGCACACGGCTGGCTCATTCAGATGGGGCCGGAAATGTCCCCTTGTACGTTCATCGCTACTGCAGCAGGCTCAGTCCGCCTTGACCGCTTCCACCTGGATGGCAAGCTTCACGTCCTGCTTGAAGCCGTACTTGACGCCGTAGTCGATGCCGAAATCGGCGCGGTTGATCTGGGCCACGGCATCGGCGCCGCAGGCTTCACGCTTGAGCATCGGGTGCTGCATGCACTTGAACTCGCGGATTTCCAGCTTGACCGGCTTCGACACGCCGTGCAGCGTCAGCACGCCGTCGACTTCGGTCGGGACGTCGCCCTTGAACTTGGAGAACTTGCCCTTGTACGTGGCTTCCGGGAAGGCCTGCACGTCGAACATTTCGGGGCCCTTTGCGTGCTCGTTGAGCTTGCCGTTGCCGAAATCGATCGACGACGCGTCGATCTTGATATCCACGGTGCCCGTCTTGCCGGCACGGTCCAGCGTCACGACGCCCGACGACTTCTCGAACTTGCCGCGCCACGTCGACAGACCGCCCATGTGGTCAGCCTCGAAGCTCGGGTAGGTGTGGGTCGGATCGATGTTGTACGTCGACGCATTGGCCAGTGCGGAACCGGCGGCGAGCGTGGCGGAAGCAGCCGCGACAGCGGCGAAAAGGGTGCGCATCTTCATATAAGGTCTCCCGTCTGGGGGTTGGATAGGAAGGTCTGATGAAACCGGAAAAAGGATGACTTCAGGTGAACCGGGCGGTCCGGGGACCGCTGGCGCCTCACCCCTTCTTGACCGGGGTAACGATACGGAACTTGATCTGCACGTCGTCGGCTACCACGGAAGTGTCCTTCCATTCGCCGTCGCCGATGTTGAACACGGTGCGCTTGATCGGCAGCACGCCTTCGAAGACCTGGCCGCCGGCGTCCTGCTTGTACGAGGCCGGCACCACCACGTCCACGGTCTTGCCCTTGATGGTCAGCTTGCCGGCAACGTCATACTTGCCCGCTGCGCCGGCCTTGATGCTGGTGGACTGGAACACGGCCTTCGGAAATTTCGCAGCATCGAACCATTCGCGGCCCTTGACCTCCTTGGTCGTTTCCGCGTCGCCGATCTCGAAGCTCGACACGTCAATCTCGACCTTGGCCGCCGACGTTGCCAGCTTGGCGGGATCGAAGTCGACCGTGGCGTCGAACTTCTTGAACTTGCCTTCCATCGGCACGCCGATCTGGCGAGCGGTTGCGGTGACCGAGCTCTTGGCGGTGTCGATCTGGGCCCAGCCGATATTGGCGGCCAGTCCGGCGGTGACCAGTGCGGCCGACACGAGCATCACGCCAGGGCGAGACATGCGTTTCATCTTTGACTCCAGTGCGAATAGATGGATCAAGCGGTTAGCGCAGGAACGGGATCATGCGTCCGAGCGTGCCATCGCGGTCGATCAACTGGTGCTTGATCGCGGCGGCTGCGTGGACGACGACGATCGCCGCCATCAGGTAATTCAGCCAGATATGGGCAAATTTCAGAATCGGCTTGAGCGTGTCGCTGGCCTCGATCAGCGGCGGCAGCTTCCACAGGCCCAGGTACACCACGGGCACGCCCGCCGAAGAGCTGTAGAGATAGCCCGTAATCGGCACGATCAGGATCAGCAGGTACAGCAAATGATGCGCGCCAGCAGCAGCCTTGGCCTGCCAGGCCGGCGTGCCGGGCGCCACGGGCGGCGCGGCATGGGTGGCGCGCCAGATCACGCGCAGCACAGCCACGACGAAGATCGTCACGCCGATCCATTTGTGCCACGAGAACAACTTCAGCTTGGTCGGCGTCAGGCCGGGAATCCCGGTCATGTAGAGGCCCAGGCCGAACGCGGCGAAGATGCCGAAGGCGATCAGCCAGTGCAGACCGATGGCGGTGGCTGTGTATCCGGCGGGCCGGCCGGCCGGAATGGAGCCTTTGGAACTCATGTCTATCAATCCCTTCGTTGATGCATTCGTTGTGCGCGCGACGTGAATGTTGCAGATCCGGCCAGTCCCGTCGCAGCGAATCCTCGCATTATTGGGGCCCGCCCATTAGCTGGGAACGGCCGAACTTCATTAAGTTGTTCAAATCATTTGAAGCGACCAGATGTCGCACCCGCCGCAATGCCGGTGATCGTAACCCGTCATCCGGGTCACATGTGCCGGCAATTGACCGCACGGCGGTAATTTCTGCCCCAACCCTGACGGCTGACAAGAACAAAAAGGGCTGGCACCAGGCCAGCCCTTTTTGTTTCTTAACGCGTCTCAGGCGTCAGATGCGATTCGCCAGTTCCACGGCGCGGCCGATGTAGCTGGCGGGCGTCATCGCCAGCAGCAGCGCCTTGGCATCGTCGGGAATCGCCAGACCCTGCACGAACGTCTGGAGTGCCTCGCGCGAGATGCCCTTGCCGCGGGTCAGCTCCTTCAATTGCTCGTACGGATTGGGCACGCCAAAGCGGCGCATCACGGTCTGCACCGGCTCCGCCAGCACTTCCCAGCAGTTGTCGAGGTCTTCGTTGAGGCGTTCGGGGTTGGTTTCCAGCTTGCCCAGGCCGCGCAGGCAGGCCTCGTAGGCCAGCAGGCTGTAACCAAACGCCACGCCCATGTTGCGCAACACGGTCGAATCGGTCAGGTCACGCTGCCAGCGGGACACAGGCAGCTTCTCGGACAGGTGGCGCAGCACGGCGTTGGCCAGGCCGACATTGCCCTCCGAGTTCTCGAAGTCGATCGGGTTGACCTTGTGCGGCATGGTCGACGAGCCGATCTCGCCAGCCTTGGTCTTCTGCTTGAAGTAGCCCACCGAGATATAGCCCCAGACGTCGCGGTTCAGGTCCAGCAGGATCGTGTTGGCGCGAGCGACGGCATCGAACAGCTCGGCCATGTAGTCGTGCGGTTCGATCTGGATCGTGTACGGGTTGAACGTCAGGCCCAGGCGCGTCTCGATCACCTGCTTCGAGAACGACTCCCAGTCGAACGTCGGATAGGCGGACAGGTGTGCGTTGTAGTTGCCGACGGCGCCGTTCATCTTGCCGAGCAGTTCCACCCGTTCCACACGCTCGATGGCGCGGGCCAGACGCGCGGCCACGTTGGCCATTTCCTTGCCGAGCGTGGTCGGGCTGGCCGGCTGGCCGTGCGTACGCGACAGCATCGGCTGGGCGGCGTTCAGCTTCGCCAGTTCGACCAGACGCGCGTGCACGCGCTTGAGCGCCGGCACGATCACGCCGTCGCGGGCGCCCTTGAGCATCATGCCGTGCGACGTGTTGTTGATGTCTTCCGACGTGCAGGCGAAGTGAATGAACTCGCTGGCGGCCTCGAGCTCCGCGTTGCCCTTGACCTGCTCCTTGAGCCAGTACTCGACGGCCTTCACGTCGTGGTTCGTGACGGCTTCGATTTCCTTGATCCGGGCGGCGTCGGCCTCGGTGAAATTCTCCACCAGCGACAGCAGCTTTGCCTCCGATGCGGCCGAGAACTTCGGCACGTCCGGCAGGCCGGCCTGGGCCAGCGCGATCAGCCAGTTGACCTCCACCTTGACGCGGTTGCGCATGAAGGCCGCCTCGGACAGCCACTCGCGCAATGCATCGGCCTTGGCGGCATAGCGGCCATCGATGGGAGACAGGGCGGTAAGCGGCGAAAGGGAAGACGTGGACATGCTGGCAACCAGAAGTAAGGGAGGTATGGGCGCGTTCCGCACATGGCGGGTGCGGGGGCGAGGCACGTGCGAAGCGATCAATGCGCCGCACGGCGCGATTTGTGCGATCACCGGGCAACGTTGGTGTGCACGGGCCGCGAAAAGCGTAACGCGCGATTTTATCATCGGACCATGGCGCTGTGCTGCACGCCATGACCAATGCCCCGTGATCCGTGCGCCAGGCCGCATTGGTGGCGCATCCGGCGCCCGGCGCGGGTATACTCGCGCTCGCTCATCCATTAGCCTGTTATGAAGTGCATCGGGCAAGCGGCCCGTCTGCCAGCGTGGAAATCCGCCTGCCAAGGAGCGCCGATGCACTTCATAACAAGCTCAAGGGGAGAACATGAAGCTGTATGCGTCCCAAACCAGTCCGTACGCGCGCAAAGTGCGCGTGGTGCTGGCGGAGAAGAAAATTGACTACGAGATGATCGAGGAGAACGTCTGGTCGCCAGACACCACGATCGGTCGGTTCAATCCGCTCGGCAAGGTGCCCTGCCTGGTCATGGAGGACGGCGGCGCGGTCTTCGATTCGCGCGTGATCGCCGAGTATGCCGACACGCTCTCGCCGGTCAGCCGCCTGATTCCGCAGGGCGGTCGCGAGCGGCTGGAAGTCCGCTGCTGGGAAGCCCTGGCCGATGGCCTGCTGGACGCCGCCCTGCTGGCGCGCCTGGAAGTCACACAGCGCAAGGAAAGCGAACGCAGCGAAAGCTGGGTGCAGCGCCAGCGCAGCAAGATCGACGCCGCGCTGACGTCGATGTCGACCGGCCTGGCCGACAAGACCTGGTGCACTGGCACCCATTACACGCTGGCCGACGTGGCGGTTGGCTGCGCGCTGGCCTACCTGGACTTCCGTTTCCCGGACATCGCATGGCGCGACCGCCATCCGAATCTGGTGGCGTTCCAGGAGAAGATCGAAAAACGCCAGTCGTTTATCGACACCGAGCCGCCGCGAGGCTGATCGCTCTCACGCGGCTGTCTGCGTGTGATCTTGCACGGCGCTTCACACTGGGTGTGAAGCGCCGTGTTGCATTCAGGTGCCGCCCAATCTGCGGCACCCTTCCCGCCTTACTGGATAATCCCGCCACCCAGGCAGACATCCCCGTCATACAGCACGGCCGACTGCCCCGGCGTCACCGCCCACTGCGGCTCCGCGAACGACAGCTTCAACGCATCGCCTTCGGCTGCCACCACCTTGCAAGGGGCATCGCTCTGCCGATACCGCGTCTTGGCGGCCATCGTGGCACCCGCCGCAGGCGGCTCGCCGGCCACCCACGACAGATCCGCAGCGTTCAGTTCCGACGTCAGCAGCCACGGATGGTCGTGGCCCTGCACCACGTAGAGCGTGTTGCTGGCCATGTCCTTGCGCGCCACGTACCAGGCATCGCCACTGCCATCGCGGCTGCCGCCCAGGCCGATGCCCTTGCGCTGGCCCAGCGTGTAGAAGGCCAGGCCGATATGTTCGCCCACCACCTTGCCTTCGGGCGTCATCATCGGGCCCGGTTGGGTCGGCAGGTAGCGGTTCAGGAAGTCGCGGAACGGACGTTCACCGATAAAGCAGATACCGGTGGAGTCCTTCTTCTTCGCGTTCGGCAGGCCGATTTCCGCGGCGATTTCGCGCACGCGTGTCTTCGGGATCTCGCCTAGCGGGAACAGCGTGCGCGAGAGCTGTGCCTGGTTCAGACGGTGCAGGAAGTAGCTCTGGTCCTTGGTGTGATCGAACGCCTTGAGCAATTCGAACTTGCCGTTGGCCGCCTGCCGCACGCGCGCGTAGTGGCCCGTGGCGATCGTATCGGCGCCCAGCGACATCGCGTGATCGAGGAAGGCCTTGAACTTGATCTCGGCGTTGCACAGCACGTCCGGATTCGGCGTGCGGCCGGCAGAGTATTCGCGCAGGAAATCGGCGAACACGCGGTCCTTGTACTCCGCGGCGAAGTTGACGGCTTCCACGTCCACGCCGATCACGTCGGCCACGGACGCCACGTCGAGCCAGTCCTGGCGCGTCGAGCAGTATTCGCTGTCGTCATCGTCTTCCCAGTTCTTCATGAACAAGCCGATGACTTCATAACCCTGCTGCTTCAGCAACCATGCGGTGACCGACGAATCGACGCCACCGGACAAGCCCACCACCACGCGCTTGCCGCTCATGATGCCGCTCCTGCCTGCGCCGGCGGATTCGTCGGCGCGGCGGTGTCGCCCGGCGCGATCGACGCGGCCACGGTGCTCGGATGCGTATGGATCATGTCGAGCGCGAAACGCTTGCCGGCCAGATAGTCGTCGACGCAAGCCATCAGCAGCGGCGAGCGATGGCGCTCGGGGCAGCCACGCAGTTCCTCGGCGGTCATCCACACGGTACGGACGATGCCGGTATCCAGCTGGCGCCCGGCGTCGAGTGTGCCGATATCGCCGGTAAAGGCGAAGCGGATATAGGTGGTGTCGCCCTGGTCGCGCGACGAACGGCCGCGGCTCGTGTAAACGCCCAGCAGCGCGCGCGGTTCGAACGAATGCGCGGTTTCCTCGAGCGTTTCGCGCACGACGGCGCGAATCAGGCTCTCGCCCGCTTCCAGATGGCCGGCGGGCTGGTTCAGACGCAGACCATCCGCGGTTTCCTCTTCCACCAGCAGGAAGCGGCCACCCCGTTCGATAACGGCGGCTACCGTGACGCTGGCATTCCAATCACGTGACATGGTGCACATTTTTTAAGCAATCCGGCATTTTACCGGTTGCCGTGCGAACGTGCATCGCGCGATGGTTCTTTCGGGCCACCTCGGCCCAGGCGTCTGCCAGTTTCCCCCGCAGGTCAGCGCCCGCTCAGGCGGCTTCCCGCGCGACGACAGGCGGCAGCAGCGCAATCGCCGCGTCGAGTCTCGCCACAAGTGACTTCGACGCCGGCATCAACGGTCGACGCACCTCCGGGCGCGCCAGACCACACAGCGCCAGCGCCGCCTTCACCGGGGCGGGGTTGGGCTCGTCGAACAGCAGTCCGATCAGCGGCGACAGTTGCCGGAACAGCGCGCGCGCCGCTTCCTCACGCCCCGTGCGGGCAAGTTGAATAAGCCGCACGAACAGATCGGGCCGGATATGGGCCGAGGCCGGCACGATTCCCGCGCCGCCACGCAGCAGATGGTCGAGCATGGCCGCATCATCGCCACAGAACACGTCAAGACGATCCTGCCCTGCCAACGCGCGCATTCCCGCCGCATCGCACTCCTTGAGCGCCACGATCTGCGGATGCGCGGCCAAACGCCACGTGAGGTCGGGCGAGATCGCGCAGCCCGTGCGCTTCGGCACGTTGTACAACATCAGCGGTCTGGCCGTATGACTGGCGACGCTGCGCATATGCCACGCGATCCCCTCATCGGACACGCGCAGGTAGTACGGCGGCGGCACGAGATAGCCAGCAAGATCGATCCGTTCGAGCCGACGCACCTGCTCGCAGACCGCATGGGTTGCCACACCGCCAACCCCGGCGATCACGGGCACGGCGCCTTGCACGGCCTCGAGTGTAGCGGCGGCGACCTGAAGGCGTTCCACGTCGGTCAGCAGTCCACCCTCCCCGGTCGTGCCGAGCACGATCAAACCGTCGACGCCAGCATCCGCGTAGTGCGCGGCAAGCCGCTGCACGCCGTCTACATCGACCTGACCGTGATGCAGCGGCGTAACCATCGGCAGCCATAGCCCATCGACGATGCGCGGGCGAGCGAACTCAATGCGTGGCATGGTCGTCTCCGAGCATCGTCGTCACGCCAAACTCGGCGGCGGGCAGCGCGGCCATGATGGCGTGCATGGCTGCCTCGCGGTCTTCGCGCCCCACCTCCACGTGCAGCGTGGTCTCGCCGTGGCGATGATCCACCTCCACCACGTAGACACGCGCAAGATTACCGATAGCACGATGCAATGTCTGGCGCAGCATGAAGACCTGCGCCGATGACACGGCAAGCCGCAGGCGAATCCACTGCACGTTCGAAGCGATCCGGCGTCGGGGCACCGACGCATAGGCCACGGCGAGATTCGAAGACTGTCGCATGTCGCGATGATCCGCGCCTGGCGGACCGTCTGTTGAACATGACATCCATGCTAGGGATAGCGATCTCAATTTGGCGCAGCATTCCGCGAGCGGCTCATCAACATCGCGTAAAGATGATGGGCTCAAAATGTCTTGGTGATCGACGCCCACGCCGCTGCCTTGCCGAGATATCGCCCACGATTGGCGCTGGTGTAGAACGACGCCTTCGCGTTGGTATCCACATAGGCCACCGCCAGCGAGAAGCCCTTGCCCAGATCCTTGGTCAGGCCGAGTTTCCAGTCCGTGTACGACGCATCGCTGTGATGGGCCACGCCCTGATAGCCCACGTGCGCATTGAACATGAGACCCCAGACGTTCAGCGGCACATTCGCCGACAGGTCGACGTAGTAACTGTTCTTGCTGTCGTCGATACCGAACAGATTGGTCACCGCATGCGAGTACTTCAGGAACACCGGGCCATAGCCGATGCCTGCGTACAGCTCCGTGGTGTACGGGCGCGTAGTGGTGTACCCACCTGGGTAGTAGTACTCCAGCACGCCGACGTCGTAGTTGAACTCGAGGTCAGACAGCTTGAAGGTGTTCCTGAAGCCACCGTAGAAATCCATTTCCACGGGCGATGACACCGACGAATCGGCATCCTCGAGCCAGCTGATACTCGAGTTCCAGTTGCCGACGTAGAAGCCGCTGGCGTGGGAATAGTCGAATCCGCCCTGGATGGCCGGGCGCAGATTGGTCTGGCTGATGCCGCGATAGCGGTAGTCGGACACCAGCGACACATTGGCCGTGAACGTATGGGGCGTGGAAGGTTCGGCCACGGGCGCAGAGGCTTCCTGCGCAAAGGCCGACGAAAACGGCATGGCGAACAGCACGGCAGCGGCCAGTCCCGCCGGCGCCGAAGTGAGCAGACGTGTTGCGATCATGAGGAATCAGTTGTGCGTTTGGAGAGACGCCTCGAAAGAGACGTGAACGCCACGATACGCAGCCGCGCGTCAAATCGGCATCAAGAATGGGCAGGCCACCGAAGCAAATCCATCAAGGTGAATTGCGAAGCAATCGCCGCCCGATGAAAGAAGTCATTTCATGAGGCGCAAGAATGAGTCTCTGTGACGCCACAAATCCCCGACCGCCCAGTCACCACCGAATGTAAGTTTCGGGTAAGCTGCGCAAAAAATGGTGCGCCGCACGCGGTACACCGGGGGCGAGGACGTCTGCCCAACCAATCAGATACGACGCCATCAAAAGGAGAAATGGACGATGCATATCGGCATCCCGCTCGAGACGCGGGCAGGTGAGGCGCGAGTCGCTGCCACCCCGGAGACCGTCAAGAAGTACGTTGCGCAGGGCCATCAGGTAACGGTGCAAGCCGGCGCCGGTGTCCGCGCCAGTGTTCCCGATGCAGCGTTCGAAGCGGCAGGCGCGCGCATCGGCTCCGCGGCCGACGCGCTCGGCGCGGAACTCGTGCTGAAGGTCCGCGCGCCGGACGATGCCGAACGAGCCCAGATCAAGCCGGGTGCCGTGCTGGTCGGCATGCTTAATCCCTTCGATATCGAAAACAACGCGCGCATGGCCAGCGCCGCGATCACGGCGTTCGCGCTCGAAGCCGCGCCGCGTACCACGCGCGCGCAGAGCATGGACGTGCTGTCTTCGCAGGCCAACATCGCCGGCTACAAGGCCGTGCTGGAGGCCGCGCACCACTACCAGCGCTTCATGCCGATGCTGATGACGGCAGCGGGCACGGTCAAGGCCGCGCGCGTGCTGATCCTTGGCGCCGGCGTGGCGGGCCTGCAGGCCATCGCCACGGCCAAGCGACTGGGCGCCGTGATCGAAGCCTCCGATGTGCGCCCTGCCGTGAAGGAGCAGATCGAATCGCTCGGCGCGAAATTCGTCGACGTGCCGTTCCTGACTGACGAAGAGCGCGAGATCGCGCAAGGCGTGGGCGGCTATGCCCGCCCGATGCCCGCCGACTGGATGCGGCGCCAGGCCGAACTGGTGCACCAGCGCGCCACGCAGGCCGACATCGTCATCACCACCGCGCTGATCCCGGGCCGCCGCGCGCCGGTGCTGCTGCAGGAAGAGACCGTCAAGCAGATGAAGCCCGGCTCGGTCGTCGTCGACCTCGCCGCGGCACAGGGCGGCAACTGCCCGCTGACCGTCGCCGACGAAGTGGTCGAGCGCCACGGCGTCACCCTGATTGGTCACACGAACCTTGCCGGCATGGTTGCCGCCGATGCGTCCGCGCTGTACGCGCGTAACGTGCTGGACTTCCTCAAGCTGATCATCGACAAGGATGCCCGCTATACGCTGAATCTTGAGGACGACATCGTCGCCGCCTGCCTGATGTGCAAGGACGGCCAGGTCATCCGCGAGGCAGCCTGATCCGACACCGGCGCCAGGCCATCACGCCCTGACGCCAGTCCGCCGATGACCTTGCAGCAGCGCGGGGAGCCATCCGCACTGCAACCCGCCATCGGCGGACCCAGATCTCGCAGCCTCGATCCGACGCAACGCGAAGCGAAGCGCATCAGCAAGTATTCAAAAGCAACGGAGGAGAAGTCGATGGAGATGGTTAACCACACGGTGATCAACCTGATCATCTTTGTGCTGGCGATCTACGTGGGATACCACGTGGTCTGGACGGTGACGCCCGCGCTGCACACCCCGCTCATGGCCGTGACCAATGCGATCTCGGCCATCATCATTGTCGGCGCCATGCTGGCGGCCGGCCTCACCGAAGGCGGCGTAGGCCGCGTCATGGGCACGGTGGCCGTGGCACTGGCCGCGGTGAACGTGTTCGGTGGCTTTCTGGTGACCCAGCGCATGCTGGAGATGTTCAAGAAGAAGGAACCGAAGGCGAAGGCTGACAACAAGGGAGGTGCGTGATGGAAGCCATCAGCATGAACCTTGTGACGCTGCTGTACCTGGTGGCATCGGTCTGCTTCATCCAGGCGCTGAAGGGCCTCTCTCACCCGGCATCGGCCCGCAAGGGCAATGCGTTCGGCATGATCGGCATGGCCATCGCCGTGGTGACCACGCTGGCGCTGATCGTCAAGATCAAGCACGAGTTCCTGGCGGTAGGCGCGGCGCAGTCGTCGGTTGGCACGGGTCTGGCGCTGATCTTCGGCGCGCTGGTGGTCGGCGGCGGCATCGGCGCCTATGTGGCGAAGAAGGTCGAAATGACCAAGATGCCCGAGCTGGTGGCCGCGATGCACTCGCTGATCGGTCTGGCCGCCGTGTTCATCGCCGTGGCCGCCGTGGCGGAGCCTGCCGCGTTCGGCATCACGCCGGCTGGCTCGCATCTGATTCCGCTCGGCAACCGCATCGAACTGTTCATCGGCTGCTTCGTCGGCGCGATTACGTTCTCCGGTTCGGTGATCGCATTCGGCAAGCTGTCGGGCCGCTACAAGTTCCGTCTGTTCCAGGGCGCGCCGGTGGTGTTCCCGGGCCAGCACTGGCTGAACCTGCTGCTGGCCATCGGCATGATCGGCTTCGGCGTGATCTTCTTCCTGTCGCAGTCGTGGCTGCCGTTCCTGATCATGCTGGCCATCGCGTTCGTGCTCGGCGTGCTGATCATCATTCCGATCGGCGGCGCTGACATGCCCGTGGTGGTGTCGATGCTGAACTCGTACTCGGGCTGGGCAGCGGCCGGCATCGGCTTCTCGCTGAACAACCCGATGCTGATCATCGCGGGCTCGCTGGTGGGCTCCTCCGGCGCGATCCTCTCGTACATCATGTGCAAGGCGATGAACCGCTCGTTCTTCAACGTGATCCTGGGCGGCTTCGGCGCAGATGCATCGGCCGGCGCAACGGCGGGCGCGCAGGCGCAGCGCAATGTGAAGTCCGGATCGGCGGATGACGCTGCCTTCGTGATGAGCAATGCGGAAACCGTGATCATCGTGCCCGGCTACGGCCTGGCCGTGGCCCGTGCCCAGCATGCGCTTAAAGAATTGACCGAGAAGCTGACCGAGCACGGCGTGACGGTGAAGTATGCGATCCACCCCGTGGCGGGCCGAATGCCGGGTCACATGAACGTGCTGCTGGCCGAAGCCGAGGTGCCGTACGATCAGGTCTTCGAGATGGAGGACATCAACAGCGAGTTCGGCCAGGCCGACGTGGTGCTGGTGCTAGGCGCCAACGACGTGGTCAATCCAGCCGCCAAGACCGATCCGAAATCGCCGATCGCCGGGATGCCGATCCTGGAGGCGTACAAGGCCAAGACGATCATTGTGAACAAGCGTTCGATGGCAGCCGGCTACGCGGGCCTGGACAACGAGCTGTTCTACATGGACAAGACGATGATGGTGTTCGGCGATGCCAAGAAGGTGGTCGAGGACATGTTCAAGGCGGTCGGATAATCTGCCGTTAATCTTCCGAGCGGCAGCAGGTCTGCGAAGTGAATAAAACAACTCGCAGACCTGAAATCAACGAAATCGAACGAGTGCGGCCGGCAACCAACGCCGGCCGTTTCGTTTTCCGGATTTCGATTCCTGCGCGCGGGTTCGGCGCTATACTCGCCTAGCCCCGGCCTCTCACGCACACCGTCCACCGCCGACGGCAGATTTGATCGCACCATGACATTCAGTTCGCATGACAGGAATCTGTCGGTCTTCCATCACCCCGTGCTGACGGTGCTGGTGGACGACAGCAAATCGTTCATCGACAGCCTGGCATTCCAGATGGATGCATCCCGCGCGGTGGTCAGCTTTACCGACCCGCGCGAGGCACTCGCGTGGATTCGAGAAGCGTATGCCACACGGCACCCGGCGTTCCTGCCGGTGCACGTTACCCATGATGACCTGACTTTCCTGTCCGAGCGCCGCACGGTGCAGCTCGACGTCGATCGCATTCATCGCCAGATTCACGATGTGAAGCGCTTCCTGCAGCCCGGCGTGATCGTGGTCGACTACTCGATGCCGCAGATGGACGGCCTCGAGTTCTGCCAGGCACTGGAAGGCCTGCCCTGCAAGACCATCCTGCTGACCGGCACGGCCGACGAAAGCATCGCCGTGCAGGGCTTCAACCACGGACTGATCGACCGCTACGTAAAGAAGCACGATCCAAACATGGTGGCGCGGCTCAACGAGGAAATCGACGCGCTGCAGCAGCAATACTTCGCCTCGATCTCGCGCACGCTACGCGACCTGCTGACTCGCCATTCGTACTCGTTCCTGTCCGACCCGGCGATGGCCGACCGCGTGCGCCAGACGGCCGCGCGCTATGGCTTTGTCGAGTACTACCTGTATCCGAATCCGGTGGGCATGCTGCTGCTGACCGCCCAGGGCCATGCCACGCTGATGGTGATCGAAACGCGCGCGGGGCTGATGAGCCAGGTGGAATCCGCCGAGGCCTACGAGGCGCCAGCCGCGCTGATCGAAGGCCTGCGCGAGGGTCGCATCGTGCCGTTCTTCTGGCCCGGCAACGGCATGTACACGCCGGCCTGCGTGGACTGGGAACAGTACTGCCTGCCCGCCGAGCGTTGCGAAGGTCAAGAAGAGTACTTCTACGCGCTGTTCGACCTGCCCCGCCACATGCTGCAGGAACCCGTGGTCAGCCTGCAGAGCTTTCTGGCGGAATTCACGCGGAATCCGGAATTGATGACGGGGCGGAACAAGCGCGACTGATTCGACAACACTGGAAGCACCATTTGTTGTCACCCCTCCCCCTCACGCGGGAGAGAGGCGTAGAACCATCGCTCAATCCTTCTTCTGTTCCCGATTCCCGCCCCGCACCATATCGAACCGGAACAACCTGCATTCGATATTGCCGTTGTACAGCGGCGTGCGGCGCGATTCTTTCAGGCGTAGTCGCTTCGGCATCGTCAGATCGCCAGTGAATACCCACGCCTGCCAGCCCGAGAAGCTCTGCTTCAGCGTCGTCGCAAACGCCGCAGCGAACTGGTTGGCGGCGGCTTCCTCGGCCTCGTCGCGCGGCGCGTCCTGCATGGCACCCCGGCGATCGCCACGCACGGCAATCCGTTCGCCGTAAGGCGGGTTCATCAGCATCAGCCCTGCATCGGCAAAAGGCGGCTGGACGAAGCGCGCATCCACCTGTTTCAGTTGCACATCGCCCGGCAGGCCGGCGCGTTGCCAGTTGGCCTGGGTCATCGACAGCATGTCCGTGGAAATATCCGACCCGGCGATCTTCAGATTCGTGGCGCGACCGGCAGCTTGCTCGCGCGCGCGCTGTGCATCGGCACGCAGCGCCTGCCATGCCTTGGTGTCGCAGCCCTTCAGCCACTCGAACGCAAATGTGCGAGCGGCGCCCGGCGCGAGGCCCAGCGCCACCTGCGCGGCCTCGACGAGGAACGTGCCGCTGCCGCACATCGGATCGAAGAACGGACGATCGGTCTGACCCGCCGTCCAGCCGGCCAGACGCAGAATGCCGGCGGCCAGGTTCTCCTTGAGCGGCGCCTCGCCCTTTTCCATGCGCCAGCCGCGCTTGAACAGCGGCTCGCCGGTGGTGTCGAGATAGACGGTGCAATCAGTTTCGGTCAGGTGCGCGTAGATGCGGACATCCGGGCTCACCGTATCGACGCTGGGACGCGCGCCCAGCCGCTCGCGCATTGCGTCGCAGACCCCGTCCTTGACGCGCAGTGCCGTGAAATTCAGGCTGCGCAGCGGCGACTTGTGCGCCGTGACATCGACACGCAGCGTCTCGTCCGGCGAGAACCACTGTTCCCAACGCTGCTGGCGCACCAGCGAGTAGATGTCGTCCTCGTGCCGGTAACCACGCTGCGCCACGCGCAGCAGCACACGGCTGGCGATGCGCGAGTGGAGGTTGACAGCATAGGCGGCCGCCATCTCCCCCGAGAACGTCACACCGCCCGGCACCTCCCGATGCACTTCGAACGGCGCGGCGGCCACCACGGCCGGATACCGCGCGATTTCGCGTAGTTCCTCGGCAAGGGCGGGTTCCAGGCCGCGCGGGCAAGGTACAAAGAAGGCTTGGGTCATGGCGTGAAAATCCTGCAAACAAAAACGTCCGCCATGGCGGACGGAAGGTATCGGTGACCGTCCCCCGATCAGCCCGCCGCGAGCGCGCGGTCGAGGAAATCGAGTCGGTCCTGGCCCCAGTATGGCTGGCCGTCATAAACGAACCACGGCGCGCCGAACACGTTGGCGGAGATGGCGTCCTGGGTGTTCTGCGCATACGCGGCTTGCACCGCCTGCCCCTCGCTGGCCTTGAGCAGGCTCGCGCCGTCGAGACCGCATTCCTCGGCGATCAGCGACAGCGTGGCGGCATCGGCGATATTGCGCTGGTCGGCCCACACCGCGCGCGAGATCGCGCCGGTCAGTTCCAGCGCGCGCGCCGTGCCGTTGGCCAGTTGAGCGGCGATGATCAGGCGTGCCGCGGCATCGCCTGAAACCGGGAAGAACGTTGGGTGCAGGTTGAGCGGGATGCCGAGGAACTTGCTCCAGCGTTCCAGTTCGACCAGCCGGTAGGCCTGACGCTGCGGCGGGCGCTGCGCCAGCGGCAAGCCGCCCGACACCGCGAACACCTTGCCGATATCGCAGGGCTTCAGCAGCACCTGGGCCTTGTGACGGTTGGCAATCTCGACAAAGCGCGCGTGTCCCAGATAGACAAACGGGGAAGGCGGCGCCAGAAAATACTCGACCTGCTTGCTCATCACGACCTCACGGTAGAACGAATTGGAACGTCAGCTTAAAACGGCTTTACGACAACCAGGATGACAACCGCCAGCAATACCAGCACCGGCAGTTCGTTGAACCAGCGGTAGAAGGTGTGCGAGCGCGTGTTGGCGCCGCGTTCGAACTTGCGCAGCAGCACGCCGCAGCCGTGGTGGTAGCCGATCAGCACCAGCACCAGCGCCAGCTTGGCATGCATCCACCCCTGCCCCGCGCCACGGCCAATGCCATAGCCCAGGAACAGCCAGAGGCCGAACACGATGGCCGGAACGGCCAGCATCGTCATGAAACGGAACAGCTTGCGCGCCATCAGCAGCAGGCGTTTCACGCTGGCCGCATCGGTCTCCATCGCCAGATTGACGAAGATGCGCGGCAGGTAGAACAACCCCGCGAACCACGAAGTCACGAACAGGATATGGAACGCCTTGACCCAAAGCATGTGCTGATCCGCCTCCGGTTACGTACGAATCTCGCCGTCACCGAACACGACGTACTTGAGCGAGGTCAGCCCTTCCAGGCCCACCGGGCCGCGAGCGTGGAGCTTGTCGTTGGAGATGCCGATCTCCGCGCCGAGGCCGTACTCGAAGCCGTCGGCAAAGCGCGTCGAGGCATTGATCATCACGCTGGCCGAATCGACTTCACGCAGGAAACGCATCCCGGTGGTGTAGTTCTCGGTGATGATCGAATCGGTATGCGCCGACCCGTAGGTGTTGATGTGTGCGATGGCGGCGTCCAGTCCGTCCACCGTGCGGATCGCCAGCACCGGCGCCAGGTACTCGAGACGCCAGTCCTCTTCGGTGGCGTCGACCAGACCCGAGAAGCCGGCGGCTTCCAGCGTGGCACGCGTTGCCGGGCAGACGCGCAACTCGACACCCTTTTCCTGGTAGATACGGCACAGCGGCGGCAGCGCCTTCGCAGCGATCTCGCGCGACACGAGCAGCGTTTCCATCGTGTTGCACGGCGCGTAGCGCTGCGTCTTGGCGTTGTCGCACACACGCACGGCCTTTTCCAGGTCGGCGTCGTCATCGATATAGACGTGGCAGATGCCGTCCAGGTGCTTGATCATCGGCACGCGCGCTTCTTCCATCAAGCGGGCGATCAGGCTCTTGCCGCCGCGCGGCACGATCACGTCGACATACTCGGTCATCGTGATCAGGCGACCAACCGCGGCGCGATCCGTGGTTTCGATCACCTGCACGGCCTCGGAGGGCAGCCCCGCCGCGGCCAGTCCCTCGGCCACGAGCGCGGCCAGGGCAGTATTCGATTCGATCGCCTCGGAGCCGCCACGCAAAATCGTAGCGTTGCCCGACTTCAGGCACAGCGCCGCCGCATCGATGGTCACGTTCGGACGCGATTCGTAAATGATGCCGATCACACCGAGCGGCACGCGCATCTGACCCACCTGAATGCCGGTGGGACGGAACTTCATGTTCGAGATTTCGCCGATCGGGTCCGCCAGCGCGGCGATCTGCTCGAGGCCGGCTGCCATCGTGGCGATCGCCTTGTCCGACAGTGTCAGGCGATCAATGAAGGCGGCGTCCTGGCCGTTAGTGCGGGCGCGTTCGACGTCGCGGGCATTGACGGCCTTGAGCTTGTCCGCATCGCGGCGGATGGCCGCGGCAATCGTCAGCAGCGCGCGGTTCTTGTCGGCCGTGGAAGCACGCGCCATGGCGCGCGATGCCGCGCGGGCCTGCTGGCCGACGCGGGTCATGTAAGCGTGGAGATCGAACTCGGTCATGATGGTGTCCGGGCCTGTGCCCGGTCTGCTATGAGTGCCGCGATGTCGATGCGCCGGCGCGGCTGCCGGCGATTGTTCTGGTTCGGTGGTCCGGTCACCTGTCCGGACCCTGGGGGCCCGGAGGCCTCATGCAGGTCTGGCGATCATCAGCGCAAGCTGCATTAGGCCGTCCCAGGGCTCGGCTGGCAACGCGCCGGCCGCTCCGCCGGCGCCTGGCAGGTCGGACAGGCCCTTGACCTGCCGGTCCAGTCGCGCGGCCATGGCAAGCGCGGCTTCCAGTTGCGGCATCGACAGCCGTTGCGCGGCCTGTGGTACGAGCCGCTCGCGCGGGCCCCAGACGCGCAGTTCGCGCATCAGCACGCCCGCCGGCTTGCCGCCCGCCAAGCCTTGCCGGACCTTGGATAATACGCGAATTTCCTCGGTCAGCGCCCACAGCACCAGCACCGTAGCCTCGCCCTCGCCACGCAGCCCTTCGAGCATACGCACCAGGCGCGGCACGTCGCCGCCGAGCATCGCTTCGGACAGTTTGAACACGTCGTAGCGGGCCACGTTCAGCACCGCGTCCTGAACCTGGTCGAAGGTCAGCGCGCCGGGCGGATAAAGCAGGCCGAGCTTCTGAATTTCCTGATGCGCGGCCAGCAGATTGCCCTCGACCTTCTCGGCGATGAACTGCAGCGCGCGCCGCCCTGGCTCGCCCGGCTCCACCCGCTGCTGCTGCAGGCCGAGTCGTTCGCCCACCCAGGCGGGCAGCCGTGTGCGGTCCACGGCATCGACCTTGATCGACACCCCCGCCGACTCCAGCGCCTGGAACCAGGCCGATTTCGTCGTGGCGAAATCCAGGCGCGGCAGCGTGACCAGCATCACCACATCGGGCGACGGCTGGGCGGCCGCGGCGCGCAATGCCTCGCCGCCGTCCTTGCCCGGCTTGCCCGATGGAATACGCAACTCGACGATCTTGCGGTCGCCGAACAGCGACATCGACTGCTGTGCCTCGATGACCTGGCCCCACTGGAAGCCACGTTCGGCCACCAGCACGTCGCGCTCGGAGAAACCGGCCTCGCGCGCCGCGCGGCGCAGGCGATCTACCGCCTCCAGCACCAGCAGGTGCTCGTCGCCGTGAACGACGTAAAGCGGCGCCAGGCCCTTGGCCTGCGCCTGCCTCAGATGTGCCTCGAGTCCGTCGAGCTTGAGCTGCATTGTCGCCCTATGTTTCCTGTGTCGGCCTGAGTCGCGCCGATACCCGGCGCGTCAGATCGTCTTGACCGAGGCCAGCCGGCGCATGAGCTGATTCACAACATCGCGCTGCATGTCGCGATAGAGCTGCTGCTCTTCGTAGTCCTTGGCCAGCGTGTTGGCTTCGTTGTAAGTCAGGTCGCGCGTCAGCAGCAGCGTCGACGGCGGGATCAGCTCCTTGCCACTGGCATCGCGCAGGCGGAAGGTAAAGCGGTAGGTCAGACGGTATTCCCGCACCACACCCTCGGTGGTAATCGAGAGGATCGACTTGGCCCGCGTATCGGCCAGCACGTCGAGCAGTGCGTCCGCTTCCTTCGGGTCGGTAACGATCTGCGTGTCCGAGCCATTGCGGATGTTGCGGCGCAAATCCGCACCCATCAGCGAATTCGCGGGAATGCCGATGTAGAGCCGCTTGAACGCGAAATCGGCGTTACCGCGCATATGGAAGCCGCAGCCACCCAGCAATGCCGCCGCCGCTGCCGCGGCGCCGATGGCGAAGAAACCGCGGCGTCCCATGTTCGGTCGATCCATTCGTTATCCCTGTCTGCTGATTCCAGTCCGCGTGCTTCAAAGCACGACGTTGACGAGACGGCCCGGCACCACCACGATCTTCTTCGGTGCGGCACCGGCGGCGAACTTGGCCACGATCTCGCTGGCGGCTGCGGTGGCCTCGATCGCGGCACGGTCAGCATCGGCCGGCACCGTCAGGCTGCCACGCACCTTGCCGTTGACCTGCAGCACCAGTTCGATCTCGCTGCGCACCAGCGCGGCTTCGTCGACTTGCGGCCATGCGGCGTCGAGAATGTCGACCGTCTCAGCGGCGTAGCCGAGTTCCTGCCACAGCCCGTGGGCGATGTGCGGCACCACCGGGTACAGCACGCGCAGCAGCACGCTGAAGCCTTCACGGCGCCCGGCCGGCGAAGCGGTCTTCGCATCTTCCAGCGCGTTCAGCATCTTCATCGTGGCGGACACCACGGTGTTGTACTGGATGCGCTCGTAATCGTAGTTGGCCTGCTTGAGCACGGTGTGGATCTCGCGGCGCAGCGCGGCGTCATCGGCCGTGGGCGCGGTGCCGGCGCCATCGCGGATCGCCTGGGCGTTTGCATAGCCGTAGTTCCACACACGGCGCAGGAAGCGCGACGCGCCCTCCACACCCGAACCGCTCCATTCGAGTTGCTGCTCGGGCGGCGCGGCGAACATCACGAACAGGCGTGCGGTATCGGCGCCGTACTGGTCGATCAGCGCCTGCGGGTCGATGCCGTTGTTCTTCGACTTCGACATCTTCTCGATGCCGCCGATCACCACCGGCTGACCGTCGGCCTTCGCCGTGGCGCCAGCCGGGCGGCCGCGCTCATCGGTCTGCACGTCCACGTCGGCCGGGTTGAACCAGGTCTTCTTGCCGGAGGCGTCCTCGCGGTAGAACGTCTCGTTGAGCACCATACCCTGCGTGAGCAGGTTCGTGAACGGCTCGTCGAACTTGACCAGGCCCATGTCGCGCATGACCTTGGTCCAGAAGCGTGCGTACAACAGGTGCAGAATCGCGTGTTCGATGCCGCCGATGTACTGGTCCATCGGCATCCAGTAATCGTTGCGCGCATCGACCATCGTGCCTGCGTCGGGGCACGTATAGCGCATGTAATACCAGCACGAGTCGATGAACGTATCCATCGTGTCGGTCTCGCGGCGCGCCGGCTTGCCGCACGACGGGCAGGTGCACTCCAGGAATCGCGGGTCCTTGGCCAGCGGGTTGCCCGTGCCGTCCGGCACGAGGTCCTCGGGAAGCACCACCGGCAGATCCTTCTCTGGCACCGGCACCACACCGCAGCTGTCGCAGTGGATCAACGGGATCGGCGTGCCCCAGTAACGCTGGCGCGAAATGCCCCAGTCGCGCAGGCGCCAGGTCACCTTCTTCTCGCCCAGGCCCTTGGCGGCCAGATCGGCGGCGATGGCGTCGACGGCGGCCTTGTAGCCGAGACCGTCGTACTTGCCACTATGAATGCAGAGGCCGTGTTCCTTGTCGCCGTACCACTCGAGCCACGCGTCGGTCGAATAGGCCTGACCCTTGACGTCGATGACCTGCTTGATCGGCAGGTTGTACTTGAGCGCGAACGCGAAGTCGCGCTCGTCATGCGCCGGCACGCCCATCACGGCGCCGTCGCCATAGGTCATCAGCACGTAGTTGCCGACCCAGACGTCGACCTGCTCGCCGGTCAGCGGGTGCGTGACCTTGAGGCCGGTCGGCATCCCCTTCTTCTCCATGGTCGCCATGTCGGCTTCCATGACGGAACCGTGCTTGCATTCCTCGATGAACGCGGCCAGCGCCGGGTTGCTCTCGGCGGCGTGCGTGGCCAGCGGATGCTCGGCGGCCACGGCGCAGAACGTCACGCCCATGATCGTGTCGGCACGCGTGGTGAACACGTAAAGCTTGCCGTCGTTGATCAGCTTGCCATCCGCGTCCTTGATCTCATGCGGGAAGGCGAATCGCACACCTTCACTGCGGCCGATCCAGTTCTGCTGCATGATCTTGACGCGCTCGGGCCAGCCGAGGCCGTCGAGGTCGCCAAGCAATTCCTGCGCGTAATCGGTGATACGCAGGTAGTACATCGGGATTTCACGCTTTTCGACCACCGCGCCCGAACGCCAGCCACGGCCGTCGATGACCTGCTCGTTGGCCAGCACGGTCTGGTCCACCGGATCCCAGTTCACGGTGCCGGTCTTGCGATAAGCGATGCCCTTTTCCAGCATCTTCAGGAACAGCCACTGGTTCCAGCGGTAGTACTCGGGGCTGCAGGTCGCCACTTCGCGCGACCAGTCGATCGCCAGGCCCATCGACTGCATCTGCTTCTTCATATAAGCGATGTTGTCGTAGGTCCAGGCGGCCGGTGCCACGCCGTTGTTGAGCGCGGCGTTCTCCGCCGGCATCCCGAACGCATCCCAGCCCATCGGCATCAGCACGTTACGGCCGTTCATGCGCAGGTAGCGCGCCATCACATCGTTGATCGTGTAGTTGCGCACGTGGCCCATGTGGAGCTTGCCCGACGGGTAGGGCAGCATCGAGCAGGCGTAGAACTTGGACTTTTCCTTGCCGTCGGGCCCGACCGCGTGCTCCGACACCTTGTAGGCATCGATCGCTTGCCAGTGCTGCTGGGCGGCTTGTTCAACGGCGGACGGAAGATATTTGTCTTGCATGGTCGGGACGACGGTCTGGGCAGCGGTCCGCGGGCGACTGGCGCGCCGGGCGACCGGGGGGATCGGAAATGCGAAAGAGACGATTATAACCGTGGCGTATGTCCGCCACGGCTCGCACGGAAAGGCTGGAACGGCCCGCCTCTGGGCCGCGCCGGGCGTGCTTGCGGGCTTACTTCAGGCCCAGCACATCCTGCATGTCAAACATGCCGCTCGGCTTGTCGGCCAGGAAACGCGCCGCACGCACCGCACCATCGGCATACGACTGGCGGCTGGACGACTTGTGGCTGATCTCGATGCGCTCGCCGATACCGGCGAACATCACCGTGTGATCGCCAACGATATCGCCGCCACGGACCGTCGCGAAGCCAATCGACTTCGCGTCACGCGGGCCGGTATGGCCTTCGCGCGCGTAGACCGCGCATTCGTCGAGATCGCGGCCGATGGCCTTGGCGATCACTTCGCCCATCGCCAGCGCCGTGCCCGACGGCGCGTCGACCTTGTGACGATGGTGCGCCTCGATGATCTCGATGTCGTAGCCCGTGGACAGCAGCTTGGCCGCCACTTCCAGCAGCTTGAACGTGGCGTTGACGCCGACGCTCATGTTCGCGGCAAACACCACGCCGATCGACTTGGCCGCATCGGCCAGTGCCTGCTTGCCGGCGGCATCGAAACCGGTGGTACCGATCACCATCTTCTTGCCCAGGCGCTTGGCCACCGCCAGGTGCGCCAGCGTGCCCTCGGGGCGGGTGAAGTCAATCAGGCAGTCGGAGGCCGAGAGCACGGCCTCGATGTCGGAGGAGATCTTGATGCCCGTCTCGCGGCCCAGAAACAGTCCGGCATCCTGGCCCAGCGCCGCAGCACCCGGCACGTCGAGCGCGCCGGCCAGCGTCACGCCGTCGGTATTGAGCACCGTTTCGATCAACATGCGACCCATGCGGCCGGAAGCCCCTGCAATGGCGATTTTCATGATTGGGTATGTCGGAATGAAAACCGTCCGGCATTCGACCGGACGGCTTGGGTGTCTGAAATGGACCCGCCGCCGCGTTTAGCTGGCAGGTTTGGCCGGAACGTCCGAAGCCGCGTTGGCTGGCGCCTCGGCCGGCTTTTGCTGAGCGGCCTCGGCGGCAGCAGGTGCCACGGCCGCCGGCGCGGG